>JAOZNE010000187.1:0-4119 GCA_029933955.1 Phycisphaerae bacterium | reverse complement strand
TTGGCGACCATTAATTGGAAATCCTGAAATAATGGGTCACAAAGTGGGTCTGTCGTCACTTGATACCGAGTTGTTATTGACCGCTTTGTGACTTGTTAACCAATTGAAACTCTCAAAAAGCCCTGAAAAACGCGTTGTAACTTGCTTACCTGTCAAGCGTTATGGCGCGTTTCTCATCTTCCCAAGCTGGACGTCGTGAGTTCGAATCTCATCGCCCGCTGTTTTGACAATAACGCCTCCTGGTGACAGCAGTTGCCAGGAGGCGTCTTTCTTACGCAGTGTTAAAGGCTTATGACGAATCATCATTGGTTGAGAATTGTATGGCCAGCTCTTGATTTTGCCACGGCATGACAGCAATTGTCTTCCCCAGCCTGCCGTACGTGCAAGGATTCGTACAAGCGCCCGAAATCACGTGCAAGCTTTCGTGCAAGGATTCAGGCCTCGTTACCGGCGAGAAGGGCGACGGGGCTGTTAGTCGAAAAGGCCGGCAGTGCATCGACCGCATCGCCGGTATCCAGCAGTGCCGGGTCGGTGTAAATATTCATCGTCAGATCGAGAGACGAGTGTCGCATCGCAGCCATGGCCACACGCGGCGTGACGCCCGCTTTGCTGAGGTGCGTGCCGAAGGTGTGACGGAGAGCGTGAATATCTACTACCCTGCCACGTTCATCGTGTTTGGCGATCCCAGCGGCGGCTATGTCGCGGTCAAATATCTTGATAAAGTTGCGAGGCACGGTGAACAGCGGAATGTTCGCCGGGAGTCGCATCGGCATTGTCTCGCCTGATCGTATGGCATCCTGCTGTTCCACACGCAGACGCTGGCTGAGATAGTTTTTCAAATCGACCACCAGGTCGCTGCGCATGCGGAATCTTCGCCCCACGACCGGCCTTTTCGTCCTTAGCCAACAGCTCAGCGAACGGATGCGGGCCATCGAGAACAATCTGTCCGACGGTCAGGCTGGCCAGTTCCCCCTTTCGCGGGCCGGTCAGGACGAGCGTTTTGTACGTCAACTCGCGCTGCCGGCCGAGCATGTCCAACTCGGCCATGCGAGTGAGGTCATCCGCCAGCACATCCCGGCCCCGCTGGTAGGCGGCATCGAGCATCTCGAAGGTCAACTCAGCCTTGTACCACGTGCTTCGGCCCCTGCGCTTGTCCTTGGGCTTCCGCACGGTAGGACGCCCCGGTTCAGCCAGAGGGCGAAGCCTTGCCGCCTTGAGTAACCTGGCGATTTCATCTTCCGTTAATGCCCGCCTGGTTCGCCGCCGGTCGGCGTGTTCGTCCTTGCAGCCGGTCGATCCGATACGCTCGACGCCGACGGCGGTAGTACAAGCTGCTGCGTCCCAGGCCAAGAAGCTCACACTGACGGCTGAGGGGAATCTTCAAATTGTCGCGTTCGATAGCCATTCGTTTTTGCTCAATCGTCAAGTCCAGATTTTTTTTGAGCCAGTCGAGTTCTACCTTCAACTGGCCGATTTGCTGATATAACCGGTCGGTGAGTTGCTCCCGATACTTTTGGTCTCGCTCCGATCGGCTGGTGAATGCCTTCATCGACGAGTCGAGTAATTGTTTTTTCCACTTGTTGATTTGGCTGGGGTGCACCTCAAACTCGCTAGCCAGCTCGGTGATGGTTTTGCCACCTTTGATTGCCGCCAGTGCCACCTTAGCCTTGAATTTTGCATTATGTTTCCGTCGTCTGTTTTGCATTTGTTCGTCTCCCGATACTTCCTTCGGTAAAGACGACAAATGTACCTTAGCCCAGCGCCCAGTTTTTGGGGAGTATTATACATAGCTGCTTCACCGTGATTCGGACAAAAAGCGATTGCAGTTTTTTGACAAGCTCAAAAAATGCTACTCGCTGCGATCCAAAAAAATATGGCAGCCAGCCCGTACGGGCTGGCTGCCACGATATTACAAATTTTCACAGCCGGGGGCGGCTGTGCTACATCAACAACCCCAGCTGCGTTTTTACAAATCCAGCGGGCTGATGTAGTCGCCCTTTGCGGCTTGGAGTTCTGTCAGCCTTTTGCGTTGGGCTGCCAGCTCGTCCAGCATGGTCTGGGGACATTCTTCCACCGTCGCAAATATCTCGTCCATGCGGTCCAGCTTGGCCAGGCACTCCGGCACGCGAATCATGAACTGATCCACATAATCCTGCTGGGTATATTCCTGATCCCGCACATCCTTGAACAGCTTCTGCAGATCCTCGTACTTTGGAATCAAGCCATACGCCGCGTCGAGAGCTTCAACATCGCCATGGACACGCAGCTCGATCCACTTTACCCAGACGGCTTTGTCCCGCATGCCGTTGAGGAACTTGCCGTCCTTCTTGAGGAAATAATTCGTGCCGAAAACCCCAGGCCGCTCTACATCCTTGGCGAAATCCAGATTGTTCTTAATATACTTGCCGACGGACATGGACAGGAAGTCCATATTGCTCATAACATTCCACTTGCGGACGCCCTCAGCTCCGATGGTAGCAGCGGTGGTCTCGGACTCCAGCGTCGCACCCATCGTGCAAATGCCGTGTTCCCAGCTATAGGCCTGGCGAACCGGCACGGAAGTGTCGCTGTCTCGCCCGCCATAAATAATCCCGCCGATGGGCAGCCCCGTCAGGCTGTCCCAGTCCGGGTCGGCGTTTGCCAGGCTGCTCATCTCCACGGTGTACCGCGCGTTCTTATGGCTTGGCGTGGTGGGCTTGCCGTCCGGGCCTAGCTGACCTTGCTTCCATGGGCCACAATAGTTTTGGCCCTGGGCGGGAATTTCCTGCCCCATGCCAAGCCAGTAAGGCTTGCCGTCCTCGACCAGGACATTGCCGAAAATAACCTCGCCGGGCTTATGCAGCACATCCCAAATCACCGGGTCGTTGTCGGCGTTGACATCGGTTATAATGCCGAAAATGCCGTTCTCGACATTGGCAGCCCGGACTTTTCCGTCGATTACGCGGAAGTAAGCCAGGTCGTCGCCGACGATATTTTCGCCGGGGATCATAGCGGTCGAGGTCTTGCCGCACGCACTTGGGAACGCGCCGCAGAGATATGTCTTGCGCCCAGCTGGGCCATTGACCCGCATGATGAACATATGCTCAGCAAGCCAGCCTTCCTGGTCAGCCTTGCGCAAAGCCAGCCGCAGCGAGAGCTTCTTCAGCCCGACGGTATTGCCCGCGTATTGCGTGTTGACGGACAGCACGGTGTTGCGTGTGTAGTCCATGTAGACGCGGTTCTTATCCCAGTTTTTGCTGGTCATTCGGTCGTCAACCTCGCCGGTGGCATGGCGGAACTTGAAGAACTCGCCCCCAGCTGGGAGATCTTTGAACTGTTCATAGCCCTTGCGATACAGCAAATCTTCGCTATGGCAAACATAGGCTGAGTCCGTAATTTGCAGGCAGGGAATCGCGAAGACCGACCCGACCGGGCCGAGGCAGAAGAAGCGAACATACATGGTTCGCCCAGCATAGCTGCCGCGTTGCAGGTCTTCAATTTCGCTCAGACCTTCGTCGCGCGGAATCTGGTTCAGCTTGGCGTCGAGTGTTTCTTCCTCGGGGACGAGATATTTGGTAACGTCCTTTTTGCGGGCCTGGTCGTAGTAGCCATCAAAGTGGACAGTATGGCCTTCGACTTTCAGCGGAATTTCTTCCTTGTTGTCGATAGCCTGCTGGCGAATCCACGCGACGTCCTCAGCCGAGTCGTCGCAGACAGCCACCTTCGCGGGCGCGCAAAGCTCTATCGCCTGGGCGACGAACTCCATTACTTCTTCGTTGTTCAGTGCTTCCAACTTAGCCAGGCTAGTTGGGTCCATGTTCTTACTCAGTAGGGCGGCATATTTGTCGTCCATGATACTCCTCGATATAGCCCAGGCTGTCCAATTCAGTTAGTACTGTGCAACAGAAATTCCGCCCCAGCCTAAAAAAGCGGACACATTTAATACGAAATCCACGCCCCGTTGTCAACCCCCTACCCGATTCACAGCCATCCCATAGACGGCAGAAATTCGGTTGTTAGTCGCATTTTAACCAATAAATATACGGGGCTGCGGCTGGGTCGTCAGAATGTCAATCCGCATTTTTTTTAGCTCCGTAGGAGCGGCATCTTTGTGTTGGCCTGTGGAACAGTTTAAGATGT
>JAOZNE010000441.1:0-1056 GCA_029933955.1 Phycisphaerae bacterium | reverse complement strand
TTTTGTTCGTTTTTATGTGTTGTTTTTATATTTTCTCTTTTTTCTTTGCCATTCCTGTCAATGGGCGCTTCAAAACAGGCCACCTTTGCTGTGATTTTTATACCTTACTCTGCGGTTTCTTTGCAAGCATCTTGTGTGCTTTTTTGTTTTGCTGTTTTTTCCTCGTCACCTGCTGTTTTTGTTTGGCGGTTTTGCAGACGATAGCTCTTGCCAGTAATATTGATTATCTCGGCGTGATGCAGGAAGCGGTCGAGGATGGCAGAGGCGGCAGGTACGTCGCCGATCAGCTTGCCCCACTCTTCCAGCGGACGATTCGATGTCATCATCGTCGACTTCAATTCGTACCGCCGCATGATCACCTCAAAAAAGTATTCGCCCGACCGCTTGGCCAACGGCTTGATGCCCATGTCGTCAATTATCAGCAGGTCGCACTTGAGGTATTTGTCCATAATCTTATCCTGCCCGGCGAAGGCTTCGTCGCGCATAAAATCGCGAACAACATCGAAGATCGACCGGTACTTCACCGTAAGCCCATTCTTGATAGCCTCATAACCGATGGCCTGTGCGATGTGACTTTTACCCACACCGGGCGGGCCAATCAGCAGAACATCTCTGCCCTGACGAATGAACTGGCAGGCAGCAAGGTCATACACCGTCTTCCGCGGCACCGACGGATTGAACGAAAAATCAAAGCCGTCTATCGTCTTGAGTTCCCGGAACATCGCCTGCTTGAGACGCCGCTTGATCATCCGTTCGCGGCGAACCTGAATCTCGTCCTCCAGAAGAAGTTCCAGGAACTCCGCATGGTTCAGCTGGTGGCCGGCGGCTTCCTGAAGTCTTATGTCCAGCGAACCTGCCAGGCCACTTAGCCGAAGCTCTTTCAATGTTTTCATCAAAGTTTCTTGTGCCATTTTTTTCGATTCCTTGTTTATCCAGCGGTGTCTGAATCCCGCGGCGAACCACTTCGCCGTAGGTTTGCATATCACGAATAATTTCGTGCTCTTTCATAAACTCAAAACTTTCCTGAGGCCTGGCCTTTTCGCTTTTGAGAAGTTC
>JAOZNE010000186.1:0-4133 GCA_029933955.1 Phycisphaerae bacterium | reverse complement strand
CGTTCGAGAAGAGACCTGTAAAGGGCGACGTTATCAGCTGACGGCTCGACGGTTCGGCGAGGGCTTGCGGAGCTGTTGGTGAGTTCGAGTATGCTTTTGCCTGGCTCGGCCAATCCGCGGGCGACTATCGCAGCTCCGATGGCGCTGACAGCTGGGGCCTGGACGCAGACCACCGGCAGGGCGGATACGTCGGCGATAATCTGCGGAGTAACGCTGCTGCCTGCGGCATGGCCCGCCATTATCAGCCTTTTTACGCCAAGCCCAGCCTTGGCCAAAATTTTCAGGTGTCGCGTAAGTTCACACGCAAGCCCTTCGACGACGGCGCGAACTATATGGGCCTGTGTGTGCGACAATCGCAAGCCCGTCAGTTGGCCTGTGGCTCCCTCAGCCAGGCCCTCTCTGTCGCCCGGGACGAGCAAAGGCCAGAACGCCAGTCCATCGCAGCCGGGCAGGACGCTTTGGATTATTTCGTCCAGTTGGCTCGAGTCGAGATTCTCCAAGCCTAGCGTTTTGAGAACCCACGACAGCGACGAGCCGCCATTGACCATCGACAAAATTTGGCCAAACAAGCCGTCCACCACGTGCCTGCATTCGATGGCGGAATTTACCGCCGGGCCTGTGAGCTTGTCCGTTACCGCGAGCAAAACCCAGGCTGTCCCCGCGCCGAACATCACGTCGCCCGCGTTCACAGCTCCGCAGCCCAGGGCAGCGGCGTACTGGTCATGAATCGCTGCGGACACCGGTATGCCAGCTGGCAAGGAAGTTTGTTTCGCAACGTCCCCAAGCAATCCGCCAGCTGGTGCGCTCGCGTTCAATAGTTCCGGTAGCTGACTTTCCGCCAGGCCTATTTTCTCGAGCAATTCGGGGTCAGCCTGACCAAGCGAGGGGTTGTATAGCATCCCCAGCGAAAGGCTCGTCGCGTCGTGGGCAGCCCGTCCACACAGGCGAGAAACGATAATATCACCGACAAAACCCACTCGAAACGCGCCCGGCAGGAGCTTCTCTTTCCGCAGGCGAAGGAGCTGCCCCGGGGCTATGCCGCTGACCCCGTGGCCAATGTGAGCAGCGAACCAATCGCTCCCAAGTTCAGCGGTAAGTTTAGCGTCGTAGGGTTTTCCCCGCCCGTCCATCCAACCTATGACGCGTCCGCAAGGGGTTCCGTCCTTGGCCTGGATTTGCATCGCGCCGCCCTGGCTGGAAACTCCGATAGCCTGTATCCGATTGCCAAGGCCCGACCCGGTCGCCTGTTTTATCGCAGCGAGTGTCGCGGAGAATATCTGCTCGATATCCTGCTCGACCCCGCCGTCGTCGAGATGGAAAATTTCCGCCGGCGCAGAGCCGCTAGCTACCACCTGGCCATCGCTATCCACGACGATGGCTTTTATGTTCGTCGTGCCGAGATCGATTCCGAGAAACATCCGATTATACCTCGCAATATTCAGCTCCGAGCAAGTTGGCTGTCAATTTCAGACGCGCCCTGGCGTCGCCGAAGCAGACGGCGTTGTGGTGCGGGCCTCCCGCCTTGGCGTAGCTGGTGAGAAACTCGCGTATGTCGCCGCCTTCAGGAACCAGCCTGAAATGCGGGGTTTCCATCGAAGGCAATGGGCCGAAATCGTCTATGTTCATTTGGCTGACGACGAAACGCCATTTCTGATTAGGCCCGAGGCAAAGTGCAAAAAGCGTAGCTGGGCCAGGCTGAAAACTTGCGACCAGCGCCAGCTGTCTTTCACGCGTGCGCGATATTTTATTGGTCCGGGCGATCATGCGGACTTTTTTATCCGTGCGGGCAAGGGCAGTGCTGGCCTCGCCCATATGGCTCATGATCACGCCTTCGTTCGCGAAGTCAGTAGTGAAAATCTCGCTGAAACTCGCCGGAGTTTTGAGAATATTGAGCAGCCACGTGCCCGCCGCCCCCACAAGGTCGCCCTCGCCGGCAAAGCCCACACCCTCCGCCATCAACCGACTGGCTGCGACGAATGGCAGCGTAATAGTCCGCTCGTTTTCGCCGAACGCCATGAACTGATAACTGAACGCGTCCAGTTTTTTTTCCGCTATGATAGACCGCATCGACAATTCCGCCCGCGCGGTAACTTCCAGGTCAGCCTCGGTCAGGTCGTCAGCCAAGTCGTATTTCTCGCGATACTCCGCTATGAGTTTCTCGACGGAACCAGACTCGGCAGACTCAGCCCTCTCTATGTAGTCTTCAACTGAAATCGATTGCCATTGACAGCCCAGCGTAGCAGCCAGGTGCGTGCTGTCGTGGGCGAAATCTCCCATGCCGGGGAACGGATAACCGATCAAGCCAAGCCTCGCGCGACGCAGCCGACAGACAGCCGCAGCTGAAACGAAAAAGTCTTCCAACTTTACCATGGCGTCGGAATCCTGCAAATGCGACGTAACATATTCGAACTCCACGCCGCTACGCAGCAACACATTGCACAGGTCCTGCGTGCCGTGAACGCCGTGATTGGCTGCCATGTCCGCTGGGCTGAAATTGTCGCCGGAGAAAAGTTCCTGCGTGTTCCAAACGATAATCGGTAGCCGAGTTCGCTTTAGGCTTGGCAGTGAAATTTGGCTGGGCGAATAGGTTAGGCATATCACGAGCATCGCGTCCAGGCCGTCAGCTTCGTACTGCCGGACAGTCTCCTCGATATCGTCAGGCCTATAAACAGCCCGGCCAAACCGCACGTCCGCTATCGGCTCAAGGGCGGGCAGCAGTGTTTGTTTTACCCACTGCTCCCGCTGCGACCGAAGCTCCGGTTCCAAAGTTTCATACAAGTCCAAAGTCAGGCCAAGTATGCCGATTCGCGGTTTTTTCTGGTTGTTCATATTTTATTCCTTTTTCCAAACTTTAATTTTACTCCCGCCAAGCCGAGCTGAAAGCAGTTAACAATTTTTCAACTTTGTTTAACAGACTCAATCAGGTTACGTGCATTATTATAAAAAACATCCTCAATGTCAACTCGCGACAGCCCCGTGCGATGGGCAGCCTGTCTGAAGGCGTCGATTATCTCATACATAAAGAAGCTGAAGGTGTCCGACTCTTCCTTGGAAACTTCACGCATATGAGGGTCGTTTGAAACATCGCCATACGCTCCTTTGGCGATGAGATTTATATACTTGCCATTTTCGCAGATACGTTTCATCCGCATCCTGCTGATGGGTTCATCACTGCCGAAAAGAATCCGTTTCGGGCCGACGGTGTTTATCAGCTGTTCAAACACATCCGTGTTAGTATTGGCTGCGAGATCAAAAACCATATTCTTCGTGTCTTTGAGCAGCTCAAAAGCATTGCCGACATCTTCCGGGCAATACGCTCTGCCGACATGGGCGATGATAAGTTTGACGTTGGGATATCGCTCTTCAATTTCCAGCATCTGGGCGAGGTTCAGAGGGTCGCCAAGTCGGCCTGGCCTGGCGATATGCAGCAGCGCAGCCCAGCCATTTTTATTTAGCACCTCTAAGTGACGCCGGGGCAAAAAGTCGAAAATCCTTATTTCATCGACGGGAATATAATCCGGCGCAAAGGTCAGATAAACTTTAACGCCAATCGACTTATCCCTTTGTATAGCAGCTTCAACCTTCGCTGCGTCCCAGTCCGGATTCGTCAACGTCAGGAAGGGATAGTTATACTCCGCGGCGGAACTGGAGCAATACTCGTTCAAGTTTTCAATGCTGCTTTTGCTGGTAACATTGCCGGGGCAGAACAACGGAGTAACGTCTTTATCCGGGAAATATAGCTTATAGCCAGCAACTAAATCCTCGATCGAGTTTTCCTTTGCCACTTTGAGAGGCCAGGCCTGAATCTTGCCAGCCGCACTGTCTCCGGCGTTCACCAGCCTGTCCAGCCAGATGTGCGTATGACTGTCGAGAATCTTTTCCGGCAGAAAGTCCTGCAGGCGTTCCTCGTAAAACTTTTTGTCAACATCTTTAATTTCAAACGGCATTTCAATTCCTTTACTTTTAGTTACTCAAACCGACGGTTTGAGTAGTTGGTTAATTGGTTAACTAGTTGACTAGTAAAGAATTACATAAATTTTTATAGCGTCGAAACCTTTGTGTTTTTCAGGTTTTATCCGGGCACGGAGCTTTGGCGTATTTGTTTTGTAATCTTTTCCCAGTTAACCAGTTAA
>JAOZNE010000440.1:0-1058 GCA_029933955.1 Phycisphaerae bacterium | reverse complement strand
GTCGCGTCGATGTGGCATGATCTCGCTTATCCGGTATCTGTCGCACCTGTCAGTTACACTAAAGCCAAATAAGCGATGGCTGATGTAAAATAACTTGACTAACAAAAGGCCAATCGCGTTAATAGGGACAGCTATTGGTCGCATAGAAAGAAGGTATGGCATGAGTCTCGTTTTTTATGACATTGAGACAACTATCCCGCCGGCGGACATCATCGAGTTTGGGGCGATTGTACTTGATAGGCAGGGGCTGTTTGAGCAGGAGACCTTTTCTACGCTGATTCGGTCGGATAAAATCAACAACTGGTCTATCGATTGCAATGGCATTACTCGGGAGATGACCAAGGACGCCCCGGAGTTTGCAGCGGTTGCGGATCGCATATTCTCCGTGCTGGATGGCCGCATCTGGGCTGGACATAATATCAAGTCGTTCGACAATGTGCATCTCGCCAAGGCGTTCGAGAAAATTGGCTCCAAGCCGCCCGAGCCGCTCCTGTGCGTCGATACGCTGCAAATTCTGCGAAGGACATTTGGAACCCGTGCCGGCGATATGAAGATGGCCTCGCTGGGGAAACTCTTTGGCCTGGGCCAGGAGCAGCATCGCGCGATTGACGATTGTCGCATGACTATTGAGGTTCTCAAGAATTGCAGCATGACCATGCTCATGGAGGAGCACGCCGGTTATTGTGCAGAGGAAGAGCCCTGCGCCGGCGAGGTAGCCACTCCGGGGGATTCTGTTCTGGACGCGGTCAACCAAGCCATGAGCGAAAAGCGGGATATTTGGATAAGCTACGACGGCGGCAGCAACCCGTGCATACCCCGACAAATCAGGCCCGAAAAGTGGGTTCACGAACTACGGCTGCTGGAGGCTTTTTGCCATCAATCGCAAATAAACAAAAACTTCACGCGACGAAAAATCGTAGAAGTCCGAAACGAAGAATGGGCAGTATCGCGTGCGGATGACGAGGAATGAACGGGTGTTTAAGGACAAAAATCACATTTTTATTAGAAGTCATCCCAAAACCCTCCTCAGGAGGATAACAATGCAGCCAAGTTGAACC
>JAOZNE010000185.1:0-4152 GCA_029933955.1 Phycisphaerae bacterium | reverse complement strand
ATCCGGGCGGAGTACATCGCTCTTCGCAGCAATACCGTTCCGCTTCGGCTGAGGATGGAAACGTCGGAGAGATATGTCCCAGCCGAGGCCTGGTCGTTCAAAAGCCATCGACTGGTTAGTCGCATAGGCCCGGTAGCTGACAGTTCGACCCGCATCTCCCCGCCGGCAAAACCGCCCCCAGGCCTGGGCTGACGAAACCGCACCTGCCAGCCGACGTTGCGACCGCCTCGGCTGATAAGGAACCATCCCGCCCAGGCCTGGTCAGGCCAGGCCGCGTGCAAGCCCGTCTGTCGCATCTCGTCGATAATTTCCTCGCCGCAAGCCAAGGCCCTGCCACGATAACTCCCAAGCCACCACGCTGCGCCGATGCAAAGAACGAAAATGGCAAAGAGGACAAGCACCCGCCGTGCCTCGCGAGAGGACGTTGGTTTGTCAGATTCTGATATCATGACAACATGGTATGCCCAAGGCGGGCAGCCTGTAAAGACCCAACTTTTTCATCCGAAGACGATTGACGCGTAGCCTACTGTGGTGTCGTCTTGTTCGTCGGGGTATTGTTGGTGGCTGATTTCATAGCTGTTGGTGTAGGCGAGGATTTGACTTTGCGTCGCGCCCATTTCGCGGACCGCTGCGATGGTCGCCGCGATTGCTCCCGCTCCGCACGCGTTGGAGTGCAGCTGGGCTTCAGGCACGATAGCTTCGGCGTCAAGCTGTTCGATGAGTTTGAGAATTCGCTGGTCGTTTTGCCTGGCGAAGAGTTCGGATTGTTCGCCCCTGCCGCCTGGGCAGCCAAAATGGCCTCCGTGATGCGTCAGATCGCTGCTGCCCAGCACTCGCGCGCTTGGCAGGCCAGCTAGGGTAGCTCCGACAGCCCGTCCGATTTCGACCGCTATTTCCCCAGGCGGAACAGCTATGGGTATGATTCGCAAAGCTGGGCTGGCAAGGCGAAGCAAGGGTAGTTGAACCTCGATAGAATGCTCCCCCAGATGGGCTTGCGGATTCGACCTCAGCAGGTCGCAACCGCCCAGCAACGCCCCGGCCAGGGCTTCGTCAATCTCGACATCGCCCAGTGGAGTTTCCCACGCCCCGGCGTCCCACACCTCGCCCAGCTGGGCTTGGCCCGTGTGATCAGCTCCGAAAATAACCACCGTCCCAGGCTGCCCACCAAGCGGAGCTGTCAAAGCTCGGACAGTCATCGCCGCCAAGGCTCCGGAATACACCCAACCAGCGTGTGGCAGGAGTCCGCCCCGGAGATTGGCCAGGATGTCCCCAGGCAAAGCGACGCCCTCCAACAAAGCTCGGGCCTGGGCTTGACACTGATTGGCCGAGGCCGGGTAAAACATCCCCGCGCGAACCGCTTGTCGTTTGTTCATAGCTAGCCTCTGGTGGGAAATTGATTTCGGATTGTTTACAGCTGGGTGCCGAGGTCTGCGACATCCTAAATTATTCCACAGGCCAATAGCAAGATGCCGCTGCTACGGAGCAAACATCAGGCAATCGCATCACGACAAAGATATCGCTCACTTGACCATTCAGACAGTCGCTACGGAGCGGTCTATCCATCGTATTGTGGGATGGCTGTGAAAAAACTTCATGCTCTTCACGGTGAATTTTCGACTGACTATGCTACATGTCGCGCGTGAAAAAGGCTTCCACATTGTGTCGTATAGGCCGGTTGGAAAGAACCCATTAGTCAAGGTGGGCAGCCGTCGCAAGACGTCAAACGGACGTCGCCGAACAAAGCTTCCCTCATAATGGGGTATCGGTTCTTTTCAAACGGGCCCGCGCAACGAACACCGCAGAAGCCTGTTTCACTGGCCCATTATACAACAGAGTCTCGATTTGAGCAAAGCAAATCCGCCCGCGAAACAAATTTTTTATCCGCCCGATTTTGCCTGCCTGGATAAAGGCTATCGTTTGAGCTGTTTGTCGTGGCGGGTCTTGGCCTGGATCAGTGCGCGGTAAATCGCCTGGCTGTCGTCCTGTTCGACGAGCTGTTCGATGCGGTCGAGTTTTTTTCGCATCGTTCGCATGGCGGCGATGATAGGCTTGCGGTTGGTCGCGACGATGTCCCGCCACATTTCCGCGTCGCCCCCAGCCAGGCGAGTCATGTCCCGCAGCCCCGTAGCTGAGACTGCGAAATCGTCCGCCCGAGGCACTTCCATCAGCGCACAGGCCAGGATGTGCGGCAGATGGCTGACCCTGGCTACGGCCTGGTCGTGCGACGCGGGGGACATGGTTACGATTTTCATGCCCAGCTTTCGCCAAAGTTTTTCCGTCCGCCGCTGCAGATTCTTCGGCGTCTGGGTGGTGGGCGTTACCACGCAGGTTGCTCCGCTCAGCAGGTTTGCCCGGGCGTAAGCTGGACCTTTCTGCTCGCCGCCAGCCATGGGGTGCGAGCCTACGAACTGCCCGCCCTTGCCCAGCACTCGGCTTGCTATGCGGACGACTTGCGACTTGGTCGAGCCTGCGTCGGTTACCAGCGAGCCTGTTTTCAGGTGAGGTTTGATAGCTCGCAGGATATTTTCGTAAGCTCCTACCGGTGTGGCGATGATAACCAGGTCGCTGCGGGCAGCTACGTCGTAGCTGTCCAAATGTGCGGTATTTATAGCTCCGACGCGCTTCGCCGCTCGCAGGGAACTAGCCCGTCGACCTATCCCAGCGACCTCGATATCGGGAAATTGTTCGCGCAGGGCCAGGCCTATCGAGCCACCCAGAAGCCCCACGCCAATAATCGTCGCATGTTGTATTCGCTCTCCAGCCATGCCCAAAGCTTACCATAGCCAGGCTGGGAGTAAAACTTATTTCGGATTTCGGATTTCAGATTTCGGATTGTTTCACGAACGGCCCCAATCCGAAATCCAAAATCCAAAATCCGAAATTGTCGCGATAGCCGACTAGCTTTATATTCTCCCCCAACGCTCAGTGGTAAAGCTCACGATTTGATCTCGCTGGTCAATTTTCCCTTGCCAAGCCCGGCGGTTTTGTGCAGAATATCCTCACCCCAGCCAGGCTGGGCGCGGCGAAGCAAAGTTGCGGAAAAATTCCGGGCCTCCCGTAGCGGACGCTCCAGAACACTCGGCGGGCCAAAATGTCCGCGGGAATTTCAGGCTGAGCGAAAAGCCAGCCAGGTTAACGATGGCGGAAAATAACGACAATATAGACACTGGGCTTCAGCTGCCTTTTGAAAAGCCTATCGCCCGTCTCCAAAGGCAGGTTATCGAGCTTCAGGACGAGCAGGTCAAAACCGGCAGGGACTATTCGAGCGAGGTTCGTCAGCTCCGCGCGCAGTATATCTCGCTGCTGCGGAAGACCTACCAGGCGCTGAGTCCGTGGGAAACCGTCCAGGTCGCCCGCCACCCGAAAAGGCCTCTCGGGCGAGACTACATAGACATGATCGTCAAGAACTTCGTCGAGCTGCACGGCGACAGGCACTTCGGGGACGACCAGGCTCTCGTCGGCGGCCTTGGGCGGATCGGCACGGAAAAAGTGCTGGTGCTAGCCCATCACAAAGGTCGCGAGACGAAGGAAAAGTTGGCTTGCAACTTTGGCTGTGCCCAGCCTGAGGGGTATCGCAAGGCACTTAGGCTGATGAAGCTGGCGGAGAAGTTCCACCTGCCCGTCGTCGCTCTGATAGACACGCAGGGGGCGTATCCGGGCATCGGCTCAGAGGAGCGAGGCGTAGCGGAAGCCATCGCGCGAAACCTGCTGGAGATGAGCAGACTCCGCACGCCGATCGTCTGCGTCGTTATCGGCGAGGGAGGCTCGGGCGGCGCGCTTGGCATTGGCGTGGGCGACAAGGTCGCCATCCTGGAATACGCGTACTACTCGGTCATCAGCCCGGAGGGTTGCGCGTCGATACTTTGGCGGACGGGCGAAAAGGCGCCCGAAGCAGCCCAGGCTCTGAAACTCACCGGCGGCGACTTAAAAAAACTAGGCGTGGTGGACGATATCATCGCCGAGCCGCTCGGCGGAGCACATCGCAACCCAGCTGAGACCGCTCACAACCTCGAACATTATATAGTAAAAACTCTCCGGCACCTCCGCCGAACCGAAACGGACGAACTCCTGACGACCCGATACGAAACCTGGCGAAAAAAAGGTAAATTCGTTGTAGGGAAATAGGCAATAGGCAAATAGGCAAATAGGCAA
>JAOZNE010000184.1:0-4153 GCA_029933955.1 Phycisphaerae bacterium | reverse complement strand
ATCTCGCATTTTATCCTTCGTCAGTTTCAAGTAAAAATTCACCATGAAGTTCATGGTAAAAAATCCCGCTGCCATCCGGCCTGGGCTCGTTTTTGCGATTTCAACTATCGCCCGCGGTTTTTAGGCCCAGGACGTCCTGGACGTCTATCACGCCGACGGGCTTGCCGGCATCGTCCACCACGGGCAACTCGTCGATGCGATACTGGTTCATCATAGCTTCAGCCTGGCTTGCGAGATTCTTCAGACCAATCCGCTTGGGGTCTTTGGTCATCAACTCAGCAACGGGCCGCCTCAGCAAAGGCTCGCCGGCGTCTCCCGCCTCGATGAGCTGTCTGCGAATATCCGCGTCGGTCAAAATCCCGCTCAGCCGGCCTTGCTTATCAGCTAACAACATCGCGCCAGTCCGCCGGGGGACCTTCTCAGCCTGGCCAAGTGCATCGCCCAGGGTCAAGCTGTCAGCCACCACGCAAAGCTGCTCGCCTTGGCGGAAGGTCATAACCTCCTCGACTTTCAGGAACTGCCTGCCCAGCGCACCGCCGGGGTGGAACAAGGCGTAATCCTCGGGCTGAAAGTTCCGCAGCTCCATCACCGCCAGAGCCAACGCGTCGCCCAGGGCCAACATCACCGTCGTGCTGACCGTCGGAGCCAGGCCCAGCGGACAGGCCTCCGCCAAGTCGCCATAGCAAATCGTGATATCACCGTGGCCTCCCAGCGGAGAGTCCGCCCGCCCGGTAATCGCGATTATCGTCGCGCCTCGTCGCTTTATGTGGTCCAGCAGGGCTAATATCTCCTTGCTCGAACCGCTGTTGGACAGCGCGACCACGACGTCCTGCCGCTCGAGCCTGCCCAGGTCCCCATGCAAAGCTTCGACCGGATGCAGGAATATGCTCGCTGTGCCCGTCGAGGCAAGCGTAGCTGATATCTTTTGGCCTATTATCCCAGCCTTGCCCACGCCGGTGAGTACCACCTTGCCCGCGCAGCTGAATATCGCGCGGGTGGCCCGGACGAACGAGTCCCCTTGCCCAAGTCTATCCGCAAGGGCGAGAATGGCTTGGCCTTCCGCCTGAAGGGTCGCCTTGCCGTTGGCCACGAGTTGTTCCGATTCGGAGTTCATTTGATAAGAGCGGTATTATGACTTGTCCGACACGCCCGGGTCAAGTAAAAGGGGGATATGATATTCGGAGATAACATCAGATTGTTGCTCGTATTGGCTGGGCCTTTGCTGCTCAGCCTGGTTCTGCACGAGTTCGCCCACGCGCGGGTTGCCCTTGCCTTTGGCGATCCCACAGCTTTGCGGGCTGGACGAGTAACGCTAAACCCCCTGCGGCATCTGGACCCCATCGGCACGATTGCCTTGCTGTTCGTGGGGTTTGGCTGGGCCAGGCCCGTGCCGGTTAATCGGTTTTTGCTGCACCCGCCCAAGCTGGGCAATATAATGGTATCCCTGGCCGGGCCAGCGACGAACCTGGCCCTGGCCCTGCTGGCGGGAGCTTCGCTGAAAATCCTCGCGACTCTGCCCGCAGCGAACCTCGATAGTCCGATGGGCGAGATGATATTCCAAACCCTGCTGATAACCATGGGCATAAATATCATACTTGGATTATTCAATATGATACCCCTGGCCCCACTGGACGGCCATCATATCCTCGGCGAGCTCCTGCCGGAGCACATGCGATATGGCTATGCGATGTTTCAGCAAAAATTTGGTATGATGCTGCTGATGATGCTCATCCTGGGCCCGAGACTGCTGAGTTACACATCCGGCAAAGATATCCCAGGCCCGATAGCCTGGGTCTTCCACCACGCAATGGGGGCGGCTGTGCAACTGCTGGGGATCTGAAAAAGTAGTTCGTTGCCAGCACTATTGGTACATTCGCATCGAGTTTTTCCGTGGTTTTTCTAATTCACGCTTAGGCGGAGTTCGTCGTAGCGGACGTCTATGTAGGCGTTCAGGCCTGCAAGTTGGCCATTGTGCTGGGCGACATATTCGTCGAGATATTTCAGTTTGCGGGTTGGCGAGACAACCCAGTCGCCGCCCTGGCTAAACGGGAATCGGCCAAAGCGTATATCCGTAGCTCGGCCCTGCCCGCTTTGGGCGTAGAGACGAAGTTCAGGCTCGGACTCGGAAATTCGCCTGGCATGGTTACGAACGTCCACCACGGTAATCTGGTTCGCCCAGTGTCTCCCGGATATCAGCCCTGCGAGTTTCAAGCCATTGGCCAGGTCGGCGGCCCGCCAGGCCTGACCCACCGCGGGGGGCGGAGTCTCGACGCCCTGGATGAGAACGTAATGAATTCGCAAAGGTCTGGCTGTCAGCGGTACGGCGTCAGCGACGGTGTAATATCGATAGGCTTGTCCAACTTTCGCCGCCCACTTTGGCGTTGAGTCGCTTGGCAGGACCACGCCGTCCTTGTCCACAAAATAGACCCTGCCGGCGTATTGCACCCGCGCGGCAGGCTGACGATATGTCGCCCGCACCTGCACCAAGCCTTGCCCGGAAGCTGAGCGAGTGCGACGAACCAACTGAACCTGGGCCACCCACGGATTGACCTGCCCGAGACGATACACATCTCGGCAGAGCGACTCGTCGGAAAACTCCGCCCGCGGCGTCAAGGCTTCGTGCAACTCCCGCAACAACGACAGCGACATCCAGCCCGGCGCGTCGAGCAACTCGACACGATATGACACAGGCCCAGCTAGCTGTTTGCGAGCGAGCACCGAATGCTGCATTCCCCAAAAGCCGGCCGCGACACCAGCCAGTACCAACAGGGCGAGCAGGAATTTTTTGCGTATCAATTTTTTCATGTCAGCGAGTCTCCCCGCTCGCAATTGCATGCCTGGGAGGCCCGGCTCATAGCCAGGGTGAGGATTTTATCCACCAGGCCGGGGAATTCGATGCCTGCTTGCCGAGCAGCCATGGGCAAGAGCGAGTGGGACGTAAAGCCTGGTATCGTGTTTATCTCCAGCACCTGAGGCTGATTTTGGTCGTCGAGAATGAAGTCCACCCGCGAGAAATCCAGACAGCCCAGCGCTTTGTGTGCCGCCAGTGCCTGGGCCTGGATTTGACGGGCTAGCTCCGGGGCCAAGCCATGGTCGAAAACGTATCGCGTGTTGGCGTCGTCAGCGTACTTGGCATGATAATCGTAGAAGGGCTTAGCTGGGATTATCTCCAGCAACGGCAGAGGTTTTTCGCCGAGGATGCTGACGGTAAACTCCCTGCCCGGGACGAACTGCTCGACCATCGCACGGTCGTAGACGTCCAGCAATTCTTCGAGGGCTTCGTCGCGGGCTTTGGTGTCCCGGCAGATGTACACGTCCACGCTCGAGCCGCCATCGACAGGTTTGACGACGACCGGCGGAGTTATCTCGCCAAGCCAACCCGCTACGTCCTGGGCTTTATGGAACTTCTCGATGATCATCCAATTCGGTGTAGCCAGCCCAGCCCGCAAGAACACCTGCTTGGCTGCAGCTTTATCCATGCCAAGCCTGCTCGCATATGGTCCGGACCCCGTATAAGGCAGCTGCCGGGCTTGACAAAGTTCCTGCACCTCGCCAGACTCGCCGAAGTCGCCATGCAAGGCGATGAAGACCGCGTCAATGCCATCGCGGTCGAGAGCCGAGGTGTCGTGCGGAATGATATCCGCACGGGTTACGCGGTGGCCTATCTCTTCAAGCCCAGCTGCGATGGCGGCTCCGCTCATCAGCGAAACCTCGCGTTCGGAACCCGGGCCTCCCATAAGCACCGTCACATCATACATTTGCTGCGAATCTTCCATGATTTTTGTCATTTCCCTACTTGTCTATTCTATAAAAAAAACGGCAGAATACGAATGACACGATTTTTTTGAAAAAGTAATCAGCCTATTGGTTGGCAATTGCCGACCCTATTTACTAAATCGGATTTAGTTATCAGACTTTTAAAATCAAAACCGCTCGATGCAATTTTATTCTTAAAAAATCGTGCTATTCGTTTTTCATTCGTGTAATTCGTGTTCTGCTTTTTTCCTATTCCCTACTTGCCTGTTGCCTAACTCCCCCCTTTACCATACTTCGATTTCCTTTTCCAGGTTCACGCTGAATTCCTTGGCTACGGTGTCTCGCACCAGGTCTATCAGTTTGAGTACATCGAAGGCTGTTGTTCCTTCCTCAGCTA
>JAOZNE010000024.1:0-15287 GCA_029933955.1 Phycisphaerae bacterium | reverse complement strand
CAGACATTCTGGGCTGAAATGGCGGTTTTGGATACAATTGGAGACAGAAACGGTTATCCAAATTATCCGGTAACGCAAGAGGGTGCTTTACCGAAATTGATGCGGAAATATCCTAATCTCTATGGCGACATTTCTGCCAGCAGCGGACACAATGCTTTGGCTCGCGATGCAGAATATGCGGTTAGGTTTTTGAATGAATTCCAAGACAGGCTGATGTTCGGAACTGATATTTGCGCACCGGATACACCAACTCCGCTGATAGATTTCCTGCTTGAATTGCGTGACTTGAAGAAAATTTCAGAAGATGTTTTTCAAAAGGTGGCAAGAGAAAACGCAATAAGGATATTGGATTTATAAAAAATATATTGTTACTACTGAATTCTGTCTCATGAGTAGTAAAAAAATAATAACATATAGTAAAACCAAAAGCATTCTGTTAAAACAATCTATAAAATTGGCAAAGGGCCTTCAAGTTCTCACAGTATGGCACCGGCAGGAGCTGCGCAGCTTTTTGTAGCTGGGTTAAGCAGTAAGCCCTCGCATATCAGGGTGATATTGTATGGTAGCCTTGCGGCAACTGGCAAAGGACACTTGACTGACGAAGCAATAACAGAGGCTGTTGGTGCTATTGATGTTGATATTCAATGGCAAGCGGATAAAACATTGCCAAAGCATCCGAATGCTATGGATTTTATCGCTTTTGATAAGCAAAATAAGATTATTAAAAAATGGCGTTGTTATAGGTTTGGTGGAGATACCTGAAGGTGAACTTGAAATTAGCGGTGCAATTAGCTCGTCCCAGACATTGGATCAAGAATATCGTCGTGTTGTTTCCGGTGGTATTGTCTATGCGGATGGGCGACGGGGCGGCCTGGGGCGAGGCAGCCTGGGCTGTACTTGCGTTTTGCCTGGCCTGCAGCGGATGCTATATTTTCAACGACATCTTCGACCGCGAAAAAGACAGGCTACATCCGCAAAAAAAGACCCGCCCGATAGCAGCGGGCCTGGTCTCGCTGGGCGGAGCTGGGGCGGAAGCCTTGGTTCTCTTGGTCCTGGCGAGCCTGGCGATAGCTTATACAAACATCGCTACCGCAGCTGTGCTGGGGGTCTACGTTCTGCTTCAACTAGCCTACACGCTTGGGCTGAAGCATCTTATATTGTTGGACGTCATCTGCATTGCCCTCGGCTTTGTTTTGCGAGCGGTAGCTGGTGCCCTGGCTATCGGCGTGGCGGTGAGTCCCTGGCTATTCGTCTGCACCTTTACGCTCTGCCTGTTCATGGGTTTTTGCAAGCGTCGTTGCGAGGCTAACACTCTGGGCCAGGCCGACCAGGCTGGGCGGCACAGACCCGTGCTGCAGGGCTACACGCCGGAGTTGCTCACGCATCTGATAACGCTTTGTGCCGGCGTGGCGGTGATTGGTTTCCTGCTATATTCCACCAGCCCGCAGACTGTCGAGCGATTCGGCACGACATATCTGTTGTACACGCTGCCAGTGATGGTCTACGCGGTTTTCCGTTTCGCGATGCTCTCGATAAGCGGCACGTACATGGACCCCACGGAGCTGATATTCCGCGACAGGCCTTTCCAGTTGGCGGTGGCGGTGTGGGTGGCTGCGATGATCTGCATAGTCCGGTGGGGACACGACCTGCAACCAGCCCTGGCCAGGCTTGTGGCGGGGTAAAGAAACTCTCGCAAAGTCGGAACCCCGACTACCAACCAATTAACCAGTCAACCAATATTGGGTATTTTTCCTTCAATCTCCTCAAGCTGCATGGGTTTCCTCCGATAATTTCCTTAGAGCGGGTTTATGTGTGCTTTGCGCTCCCTGCTGGAAACTAACTTTGTCGGAGGTTGCCATGGGCAACAGGCCTCGCAAAACCATTACGCTTATCGAGCTGGGTATTTTGGTCGTGATTTTCGCGATCCTCCGCTCGGTGGTTGTCCCTGTATTCAGCCAGGCTGCGGATTCCGCGCGGGATACCACGCTCCGTGTCGAGTTGCAAAGACTTCAGGGCGCGGTAAATTTGTACCGCCGGCAGCACGCGGGCCAATTGCCTCATCGCGACAGGTTCATTGCTCAGCTGACGATGCGGACGGACAAACTCGGACGGGTCGCCTGCGATGTCTCGGCTGGGGATGCCCATTTGCTGGGGCCTTATATCGAGCGGATTCCGCGGAACCCGTATGTGAACCGTCGCGTAGCCGACCGCGTGGAGATTGGCTTGGCGGGGCCTGGGGGGGGCAACGCAGGCTGGTATTTCAACGAGAAAACAGGGGTGGTTTCGCCGGATGATGATTTTTATCACGACGAGTAAACATTCGCTGCTACAAAAAATACGAATAATCGCACCATTGAAGAACTTGAAGGACATGAAGATTTTTTAGAAACAAAAAAAACAACTTCACAGCCTTCATGAACTTCATGGTGAATTTTGATTTTTTGACAAGTAAGGACTGTTTGTAATGTGGAGAATTTTGCATAAACACAGGCCCTGGCCTATAGGCCTGGCCATCGCAGCCGACGGCGTTCGGATGCTGCAACTAAAGCCCGTCGGCAGCCGTCTTGCGGTCGTGGCTGGGGCGCAATGGCTGCGCGGTCAGGGCGACGTCGGTCTGCTCGAAGCCTTGGACGAAGCCCGGCGCGAGGGCAACTTCGAAGGCCGACATGTGGTCTCGTCTATCAGCAGCGACGAAGTTCACATCCGCAGCATCAGGCTACCGGAGATGAGCCAGGACGAACTCCACGCGGCCATCTCCGCCAAGGCGCAGGACCTCTTCGGATTCGATATCGCTCTTAGTCAGATTCAGATTCTAGGTTCAGTGCCGGTGCTAAACGGCGATAAGTCTACCCGCGAGACAATTCTCCTGGCCTTGCCTAACTTCGCTCTGCACCGCCGACGGGAGCTGCTTGCCAAGGTCGCCTTGCGAGACGTAGCGACCGAAGCTGAGCTGGTCGCGATGTTTCGGGGCTTTTACAGGTTGCTTCGGCGGGAGAGCGACCGAATGTCCATCAATGCCCTGGTGGACGTCGGGCCTGGCTCGACGATGGTGCTTGTAGCCCAGGGGCCTGACATTATTTTTGTCAAGAAGATCGATCGTGGCGGGGAGCACCTCACCAAGGCTGCCGCTGAGCAACTCGGGCTGAATATTACCGACGCCCAGGAACTTCGCCAACAACTGAAAATCGACTTGCTGGAGCGCACTCGCGACATGGGGCAGGTTCAGCCCGTTCCACAAAGCAGGAACAATGGCAGCGAGTTTTTCTGGTCGGTTTACGACGCTGTGCGCAGCGAGGCAGACGCGCTGGTGCTGGAGATTGGGCTTTGCCTGCGATATTGTTCCACGACGTTTGGCTGCCAGGCCATTAGCAAGATAACCCTGGCTGGCCAGGAAGCGTGGGACCCGTCACTTCTGCATCTGCTGGCTGAGCGGCTTGGCGTCCGTTGCGAGGTCGCCCAGCCCTTCCGCTACCTGGACGTTTCGGGCAGCAGGATTTTCCGCGACCGCCGGGGCATGTTGGCAGACTGGACAGCCTGCGTGGGCCTGGCAAGTTGGGGCCAATCCGACGGACACACCGAGACGCCAAGCTCCCCAGGCCTGTTGCACGAGGGGGTACGATGACAATGACGCTGGTCGGCAAATACAGATTGGAATGGCTTTTGATAGTCGTCCTGGTCTCGGCGGTCGGGTGTTTCACGCTGGCGGTGAGCACCAAGGCTCCTGCTGGGGGCGGCAGGTTGCATGTCGAGCTGGTCGGGCTGGGTTTGCTCGTGCTCCTGGCTGCGATTCTCGCTCGGCAGTGGTCGTATCGACGCAAAACCGTGCGGTCGCTGGAGCATATCACGACCAGGCTGGAGCAGCTAAATCAGGATCAGACGGGAGGCTGTGTTCTTATCGACGGCATGGGTGCCGAAGCCAGCGAAATTGCCCCCGACACGACCGAGGCTCTCCTGGCTGTGATAAAACAGGTCGAGGACCTCCGCCGGGAAAGTCACTCGCTGCATATCCGGGGCCTGATCTGCGAAACCCAGAAACACCAGGTCGAGCAGATGCTCATGTCGGTTTCCGACGCGGTTTTCGTAACCAACCGGTTCGACGAGCTGACCTTTGCCAACGAGACAGCTGAGCAGTTGCTGGGGTTCCGCATGCGCGACTGCAAACGCAAAAACATCGACGAGATAGTTCCCGACGGCGCGCTGGTCAGGCTGCTTCAGGACACCCGCAGGCTGGGGCTGAACCACCCTGCCCGCGTGGTCGAACATTCGTTCAACAACGGCACCGTGCCCTGCACGTTCAGCATCTCGCTGCGATGCCTGGGCGGGCCTAACGACACGGTCGCTGGGGTTGTGGCGATATTGCACGACATTACGCGAGAGAAGGAAATCGAGCAGGGCAAGGCGGAGTTCGTCGCCAATGTTTCCCACGAACTCAAGACGCCGTTGGCTTCGATAAAGGCGTATATCGAAATGCTGTTGGACGGCGAAGTGCAGGACCCCGCCAGCACGCGGGACTTCTACGAGACCATCTCAGCCGAGGCAGACAGGCTGCACCGGATGATCGAGCGAATCCTCGCGATATCCCGTATCGAGTCCGGCAGCGACAGGGTTTTGCGCGAGCCTGTGAGCATGACCGCTGTGATAAAACAGGTCATCAAGGTTATCGCGCCTAAAGCCAAGGCCAAGAATATCGAGATCGAGGAGCATTTGGCTCCGGTTTATTTTCAGGTGGATGCGGACTACGACCTGCTCTGCCAGGCGGTGCAGAACTTGCTGGTCAATGCTATCAAGTACACCGCGCCGGGCGGGCATGTGGTGGTGGACGTCTCGCCGGACGAGCGTCGCGGCGTGCTGGCGGTGGATGTGTCGGACACGGGCGTGGGCATTGCCGGCGACGAGTTGCCGAGAGTTTTCGAGAAGTTTTATCGTGGGCAGTCCGCTCGGAAGATGGCCTCCGGGTCGGGCCTGGGGCTGCCGCTTGTGAAATATATCATCGAGAAGATCCACGGAGGCCACCTGTCAGCTACCAGCGAACCAGGCAAGGGAAGCACATTCAGCTTTGAAATAGCCCTTGTGAGTTGAGTCAGGAGCGTAAGCGTATATGCCGGATATGAATGAGAAAAATGAGAACAAAAAAATTTTGATAGTCGACGACGAGCCATACATTTTGCATGTTTTGGCGTTGAAGTTGCGCAATGCCGGGTACGACGTTTTAACCGCAGCTGATGGCGAGGAGGGGGTCGAGCTGTCCCTCTCCGAGCAGCCTGACCTTATAATAGCTGATTTTCAGATGCCGTATATGAATGGCTTGGAGTTTTTGACGGAGCATCGCAGGCGTGGCGGCAGGGAGATACCGACGATGCTGATAACAGCCAGAGAGTTCGATATCTCCGACCGCCAGGCCCAGAAAAGAGGCATTGCGATAGTACTGGCCAAGCCCTTTAGTCCGCAGCAAGTAGTGGAAGTAGCAGGCCGACTGCTCCGCAAAGATGGCTGTAGCAGAAATGTAGCGTAGAGCGGATGAGAAATGACCAATGACCAAATACCCAATGACCATTGAATGACCAATAAAAAGAATGGATTCCCGCCCGCGCGGGATTGACAAAAAAAACAAACAAAAGAAACTTCATGTTCTCCATGTTCTTCATGCTGAATTTTGCTGTTACTGATAACTGATTAAAAAAATGAAAACTGACAGGCGTACAACTCGGAAATCCAACATGCCCATCGTAGCCCATCGCGGGTTGCGAGACCGGGCGGTAACGCTTGGTTTGTGTATGAGCGTTTGGGATGCTGATTGTACCCAGGCTGAGCCTGCCGAACGCTCATGCGAATTTTGCGATATCATCTGTCAGGCTGGCGGCGGGTGCGACGAAGCTGTCCGTGGGCTGGTGCGATATGTCCTGGACACCCGCGAGCCTTCACGCCAAACGGGCCCGGCAGGCTGTTGCATGTTCGCCCTGCCGATATTCGACCACCGTCGGCTGGTCGGCGTGGTCGTGCTGTCATATCCAACCCGCGAAATGATGGACGAGGAACACATCGCACGCGTGTCGGACAAGCTCCAGCTCGACGGGCAGGTTATGTTAAAATTCGCCCGCCAGGGTTGCAGACACTCCGCAGCGGAGGCAGGACATTTCCAAAATCTGTTCTCGCAATTGCTCTGTGAGCTGTGCACAGCTTCGGAAACTTCCGGCGCGCTGGACAGCCTGTCGGTAAACCTGGCCAGCACCTACGAAGTGCTCTCGATGCTCTACAATATCAGTGGCTCGATGGTTGTCTCGCAGGAACCCGGGCCTTTTCTCCAGGGCGTGTGCGACCAGCTGCGAGATGTGCTGGGCGTCTCGTTGGCCTCAGCCCTGGTGTACGACGAGCGAACCAGGCTGGACGGGGATATCGTGGTAACCTCAGCGGCGGACGAAAATATAACCTCGCAGCAGTTAAGGTTGTTGGCGGCGACGCATTTGGCGACGGCCCTGGCTGGGCAGGAGAGCTTCCTGCTGGACAACCACTTCGACCAGCACGAGGACATGCCCGCTGGGCAAGGTATAAAAAATATCCTGGCTGCACCGCTGATTATCGACCGACACCAGGCTGGCGTGCTGGTGGCTATGAACAAAACCAAGGGCGACTTCGACAGCTTCGACGCGAAGTTCCTATCTGCTATCGCTGCACAGGCGTCGGTCTTTTTGACCAACAATCGCATGTACGCCGAGCTGCAGGAAATGCTCATGGGCGTCCTGCATTCGCTGACCGAATCCATTGACGCAAAAGACCCTTACACGTGTGGCCACTCTCGCCGAGTCGCTGCCCTGGCCCGGCGGCTGGCGAGCGACCTGGGCTTCGACGAAGCGAGGGTGAAGGAAGTTTACCTCGCCGGGTTGCTGCACGACGTGGGCAAAATCGGTGTCGCTGAGGCTATCCTTTGCAAGGAGGGTAAGCTGACAGACGATGAGTATGGCAATATGCAGCGGCACCCGGAAATCGGAGCTAAGATACTTCGCCGAATTCCGCATCTTCAGCCGGTCCTCGCAGGCGTCCTAAGTCATCACGAGCGAATCGACGGGCGAGGCTACCCCAATAAATTGGCTGGGGAAGATGTTCCCATCGAGGGGCGAATTATAGGCCTGGCTGACAGTTGGGACGCGATGACAAGCCATCGTACCTATCGCAGAGCACTGTCGGTAGACCGGGCCAGGGAGGAAATCAGCCGATGCAGCGGCACGCAGTTCGACCCCGCCCTGGCCAGGATTCTGCTCTCGTGGGACCTCGAAGCCTTCATGGTAGAACTACACTCCAACATCACCGAAGACCTGATATTGCAGTGAAAAAGTTATCAGTTATCAGTTATCAGTAAAAGCAACAAAAGCAAAAGCGAAAAAGAATTACACAAATCTTTACAGCGTCGAAAACCCTTGTTTTCCAGGTCTTATCTGGACAGAGAGCTTTGGTGTATTTGTTTTGTAATCTTTTACCAGTTAACCAGTTAACTAATCAACCAGTCAACAACCCCGCGGTTGAATTGCTGAAAATCGGTCAGTTTGAGCAATAACTTCTTTCTACTTTGGCGCGTCGGAGAGGATGTCGCAAAGTTCGTCGACGTGCGAGAATATCCAGTCTACTTTTTTGCAGATCATTTGCAAAAATCCTTTGCCATCGAATCGGCCAAACGCGCCGGTCGATGCGATGGGCAGGACGGCTTCGGCTATCATGGCTTCGCACATCAGGTACGGTGCCGCCCGCAGCTCGTCGGTGGAGATAATATTTACCGAGTCGTACCCGCGGAGGAATCCGTGGAAGCGTTTCATGTCGATATGCTCGGGCCAACTGGTCGGGTCACCCTCGCCGCCCAGTATCGAAAATTGCAGCGCGCCGTTGGCGAAGTCTATAACCCGCTGTTGTAGCCGGGCTGTGTCGTAATCTATCACCGCTACGACCAGCCTGTTGCGGAACAGCATATTCCCCGGGTGCCAGTCGCCATGGACTATCTGCAAAGGCCAATTGCCGATGCCCAACTTGTTGACTTTTTCCGCAGCTTTGCGATACGCGCTCTCGAGATATTTCACCGTGTATTGCACGTCGGAGCTTTGTTTCTGATCCGCTGGTGTGAGGGTCCTGGCGGTTTTCAGAATAGACTGATGAATCGCCTTGGCGTTGTGGTAGCTGGCCCGGGGAGGTTCGTAGTCGCTCTGAAATCCTTCCAGCAGTTTATGATACAGCCCCAGGGCGTGGCCACCCTGTTCGGTCGCCTGCAACGAGCCGTCGTAGTTCGTGCCGGTGATGAACTCCTGCATTTCGTAGATCTTTTCACCCAGCAGCAGCATGGAGTTGTTGTCTTCTTTCGTGCCGCGAAGGTGTGGCAGGGGGAAGTTCTGAGCAGCCAGGGCCAATTGAATTTGATGAGTGAAGGCGACCTTGCGGATATCGTCGCGTCCCCTGGCCCGGCGTTTGAAGAGAAACCGCCCAGCTTCGCTGTCCACGACGACCTTCGGCGCGCGACGCGAGCCTCGAGCGAACTCCTTGATGTCGCGAACAACGCCCAGGTCATAATGACTGAGGCATATCGCCAGTTCCTTGGCTTCGAACTGATCGTGTTGTCGAACGTCCTGCATGCCGGGGTGCCTCACAGAAGTCACGCGAAAACCCAATGTATGAATCTTACCGTCTGAAGTTACATCGGTCAAACCCGTAGGAAACTTTTTTAGTATCGGTAATAAAAAATTTCATACACCCTGTGGACAAGTTTCGGTTCGCGTGGGTATAATTACATGTGTGAAGTCATTGGAGACGACAATGCCAAAAACGATATCGCCTGGTAGCTTGGCTGAGGATAAGAAAGCCCCTGGTGTGGGCAAGGCTTTGCGGGCGTGTCTGGTGGGTGGCAAGCAGATGATTCGCCGGGGCGTTGGCGCCCTGTTGCGGGAGCGGGGCGTTGGCTTGGATGGCGAGCACCTCTACGATTGCGAGGAACATTTCGCCGAGTCCCTCGCGGATTGCGACGAAATGCCTTATGACCTGATTATCCTGATTCTCTCCGGCGGGCCATTTGCAACGATTCACCGTATTCGAGAAGTCATAAGCCAAACCGGCAATGCTGTGCCTATTGTGGTGCTTTCCGACCAGAGTGCCCGCGGGCAGGTTTACGCAGCTTTACGTATCGGAGCCAAGGCGTTTTTGGACCTCGACAGCGACCCGGACGAATTGGCCAAGGCGGTAAGCATGGCCTCGGCTGGGAAGGTGTATCTTTCCTCGGACGTAGCGGAGCTTTTGGTAAACGACGTCTCCGCTGCAGTCGCGCCAAACAGCACCAATCGCCTGCTCAGCGTCGAGCTAAGCCATCGCGAGGTGGAAGTAGTCCAGCTGATGTGCGACGGCCTGAGCAGCAAGGAGATCGCACGCAGGCTTCACCTCAGCCCGAAAACCGTCGAAAATCATCGCTACAATATCTATCGCAAAAGTGGCGTGGACTCCATCGCAGGCCTGATGAGGTACGCGATACAAATGGGCCTGGTGAATGTCTGAAAAATCAGTTGTCAGTTATCAGTAAAAGCAAAAAAAGAAAGGATTCCCCGTCGCTTATTTGCAGTTTGTCAAAATTATTGTCGGGTGGCATGGCTACACCGCGGCTGTTTGCGGGGTAGCCATGGGGGCTGGCGGAGTTTATCCCCGCGAAGCCGGGGGCGGGAATGACAAAAAAGCGTAACCGTTCATAGTCTTTCAATAAATTTTGAAGAGTTATGACAGAATGGAAGTGTATGTTGCTTCTCGGCCTGAAAGGCCAGAATAACTTAGCCCAGGGCAACGCCCTGGGCTAAGTTATATTAGCCCTTCGGGCTGAAAAAACCGTGAACGGTTACAAAAAGAACTTCATGTACTTCATGGTGAATTTTTGTGTAGTCGTGAACGGCTACAAAAAGACAAAACACGGAAATACCGGGATTTTTATACGATGGAATTCGCGTTGGGACTTATAATCGGGCTTGCGGTTGGCTTGGCCTTGGCGTGGGTGGTTTCTCTCTGGCACAAACGACACGCCCGCCAGCAGCAGGAAGTAGCTATGGGGCAGATGCGAGAAACTTTCTTCGCCCTGGCAGCTCAGGCGCTCGACGCCAATTCTCGTCAGCTTACCATCCAGGCTGAGTCCAGCCTCGATGGCAAGAAGAAACTCATAGACCAATCCATCAAAGCTATCAACGACAGGCTTGCGAAGATGGGCGAGTTTGTCCAGCGGGCAGAGAGCGACCGCAAGGCTGAGTACAGCAAGCTGAGCAGCTCGGTAGGTTCGCTGGCGACAACTACTGGCGAGTTGCACAAAATGCTCGCCAGCACACAGCGTCGCGGAGCCTGGGGCGAACGCATGGCTGAGGATATTCTCCGCCTGGCGGGGCTGGTCGAGGGCGTGAATTATCGCAAGCAGTCCGCTGTTGACGCCGACAGTGGCAGGCCTGACTTTACCTTTTTGCTGCCAAACGACCTGACGGCCAATATGGACGTCAAGTTCCCGCTGGAAAACTACAAAGCCTACCTCGACGCCCAGGAAGACCAGGCCCGCACGGCCAGTGCGTCTCAACTTGTTCGAGACGTTCAGGGGCATGTGAAAGCCTTGGCTGGGCGGAGCTATATCACGGAAAATACCGTTCCGTATATCCTGATGTTTATTCCCTCGGAGCAAATTTTCTCGCTGGTGATGGAAACCTGCCCGGACCTTATAGACCAGGCTATGGAAAAAAAGGTCGTCCTCACCAGCCCGATGACGCTCTATGCCATGCTCGCGGTTATTCGCCAGGCTGCGGAGAACGCCAACGTTGTGAAAACCGCCGATGAGATTATCTCGCTGCTGGGGAGCTTCGACAAACAATGGCGGAAGTACAACGAGGAAGTAGACAGGCTGGGCAAACAAATAGACACGGTGGCTAGCCAGTTCCGGACCGTCAGCGGGACCCGCAGCAATGTATTGCAGCGCCAACTGAACAAAATCGAAGACCTCCGCCAACAAAGAGGCCTACCCGAACCCCCGGAATAGACGTAGCGCGGGTGTTCCGCCCATGTTTTTTTTCTGTGGCATAGCCGCCCTCGGCTGTGTTTTTTCTTTCTTTTGTCATTCCCGCGTAGCTTGGGTGCCGTGCTCAATCCGAAATCTGAAATCCAAAATCCGAAATTGCCCGGGATAACCAACCAATTTTATGCCCACACACGATGCCCAATGGTAAGACCAGGGTTTAATCTCGCACATCGGCACCCAGTCAACCAGCAACAATCTTGTATTTTCATTTGGGTGTCGGTACAATGTTCGCCCGAATTGAGCGGCGTGGTTTTGTTTGGAGTAGTCGGGTTTGGAACAGCCCGGCCAGTTTGCCCCGAAGCCTCGCCGGGCGAGTGCGTTGGATTGGAAGAAATCAGATGAGTATCGTAGTGATGAAATTTGGCGGCACGAGCCTGGCCGACGCGGAGAAAATTCGCTCTGCCGCCCGCCGGGCGGTGCGCACGGCTCGGCAGGGGCATCAGGTCGTGATGGTTGTCTCAGCTATGGGCAAGAGCACCGACGGGCTGGAAGACCTCGCTAGGCAGGTTATGCGGAACAAGCCCGCTCCCAAACGCGAGATGGACCAGCTGCTGTCCACCGGCGAGCAGGTTACGATAGCGTTGATGGCCATGGCTATCGAAGAGATGGGCATGCCGGCGATAAGTTTCACAGCTGGGCAAATCGGCATGGTAACCGACGAGCGACACACCAAGGCCCGGATAAAATCCATCGCAGCCAAGACCATCCACCGCCAGCTCGACGCGGGCAAGATAGCGATCATCGCCGGGTTCCAGGGCGTTACGGAGGCTGGAGCTATCACCACGCTAGGCCGGGGCGGCAGCAACGTTACGCTCGTTGCCATCGCAGCTGCTCTCAAAGCTGACATGTGCGAAAACTATACCGACGTCGATGGCATATACACGACCGACCCCAGGCTCGTGCCGACCGCGAAAAAAATCTCGCAAATCAGCTACGACGAAATGCTCGAACTCAGTTCTCTCGGTGCCAATGTGCTGCACAACCGGGCAGTCGAGTTCGCAAAAAAATACAACGTACCCATCCACGTCCGCAGCAGTCTGAACAATAAAAAAGGAACCTTGATCGTGGCAGAAACAGAATCCATGGAACGTATCCTCGTAAGCGGGGCCGCCCTGAAAAACAAACTAGCCCGTATATCATTCCGCTCCGTACCCGACCGTCCGGGCGTGGCAGCGAAAATTTTTCACACCATGGCCAAGGCTGATATCGTGGTGGACGACATTATCCAAAACGTCGATGGCAACTCGGCGATGGTCGCGTTCACGACCGACCTGCCCGAACTGCCGGACGCGAAAAAAGTCTGCGACAAAATCGCCAAAGACCTGGGCTGCTCGGTAACATACGAAAAATACCTCGCCAAGGTCAGCGTCGTCGGCGTGGGTATGCGAGTACACACAGGCGTCGCAGAGCGAATGTTCGCCGCCCTGGCCAAGGCGAAAATCAACATCCAAAACATCACCACCAGCGAGATAAAAATCTCCTGCCTCATCGACTGCAAAGACGCCACACGGGCGTTGAACCTCGTGCACGACGCCTTCGAACTGGGCGGCAAGAAACGACAGGCGAAAAAAACCGCCAAGAAAACCCGCAAAAAATAGGGTGAATCTGTATTGTGGCACAGCCGCCCCCGGCTGTGAAAATTTGGGTAAAGAAAAAAAACACAGCCGAGGGCGGCTGTGCCACATACAAAAAAACACTTTTGAGAAGAGGTCGTAGACATGGCGCGCCGGTCAAGCAAGGTGATTCCAAAGCTAACCCCGGCCAGGCGCAAAGCTCGTCTTGCTGGGCGCAGGGCGATTATGCCCCTGGCGATGGGCTGTGTCGTCGCGATGCTTGTCCTTGCGGACCGCGGGGGTATACTGGGCAAGCGGAACCTGAGCGATCTGTCGAGGTACGACGGGCAGACCGCCCTCGTTGTATATGTTGTTGACGGCGACACATTTGATGTGGATATCCCGGACGGAAAGGCATCTCCACAAACACGGATTCGTCTCTGGGGGGTCGACACGCCAGAGACTCTCAAAGAATACTGTCCTGTGCAATACTTTGGCCCCCAGGCTAGCTTATTTGCCAGGCAACAACTCCTTGGCAAGAGGGTCAGGCTTAAATTGTTGCCCCACATCACGCGAGGCAAGTATGGCCGGGTGCTGGCATACGTCTACTTGCCCGACGGCAGGTTATTCAACCGCGAGATTATCCTCCGGGGTCTGGGTTATGCCGATTCGCGTTTCGACCACCCGCACAAAAGAGACTTCGCCGACGCGATGACCCAAGCCAGGAAAAACCGACAAGGACTCTGGAAACACCCCAAGCCAAAAGATTGGCCTTACTATCTGCGGAAAATTGAAAAGTAACCAGCTGTCAGTTATCAGTTATCAATAAAAGCAAAAACACCGAAAAACAAATAGCTTGGGAGTAAGTTACGTTTCTCGTAGCATGGGCATCTTGCCCATGTTTTTTCTGTTTTCTTTTCTTTTTCTTTTGTCATTCCCTCGCAAGCGGGAATCCATTCTTTTTCTTTTTTCTACTTAACCTTTCTCTTTGCGTTCTCTGTGTTCTTTCGTGGTAAACTTCTTTTTTGGTTTTACTGATAACTGGCAACTATTCAATGCCGATCATTCGTTGCAGTGCGACCTTGGCGTCGGCTGCGATGTCCGCGTCCACCCGGATAACATTCACAGGCTCACCTGCCGCGATGCTCTCCAGCGACCAGAGCAGGTGCGGTAAGTCTATCTGGGCCATTTGCACGCAGCGGGCTGGGGTTCGCGAGCCTTCTGATAGCGGGAAAATCGTCTGCTCCGGATGTTTTCGGGCCAATCTGCGAACAAGATTTTCTTCCGTTCCGATTGCCCATATCGTCCCAGCTGAAGCCTGGTCCACCGCCTGGATTATCTGAGATGTACTGCCCGATGCGTCCGAAGCAGTCACGACCTCGCGGGGGCATTCTGGATGAACCATAACCCGCACATCTGGGAATCGCTCGCGGGCCTGGCCAATCTGCGAAACCGTGAAGAGCTGATGCACATAGCAATGGCCCTTCCATAATATAAATGTCGCCCCGCGCAGTTGCTCCGCTGAAATGCCGCCATTAGGCCTGGCCTGGTCGTACAAAACGCAGTCGTTCTCAGCAAACCCCATCGCGATAGCTGTGTTCCTGGCGAGATGCTCGTCGGGAATGGCGAAAATTTTCCGCCCGCCGGAGCTGCCGGTTTTTGCATCGGCCAAGGCCCAGTGGAAAACGTTGCGGACGTTGGAACTGGTGCAGCAGGCTCCGTTGAACTGCGCGGTAATAGCCTTGATCGCCGCGGTGGAATTGACATAGGAGACCGGGACAATTTCCCCCGCCGAGCTGTCATCGAGCATGTCGCCCAGCTCGTCCATCGCCGCTGCCAGGGCCTGAGCGTCAGCCATGTCCGCCATAGCGCAGCCTGCCCGCAGGTTCGGCAGGCAGACCGTCTGTTCGTCCGTCGAGAGAATGTCCGCGGACTCAGCCATGAAATGCACGCCGCAAAACACGATGTATTTCGCCTCTCGCTGGTCTGCTGCCAACTGCGACAGCTCGAGACTGTCGCCCGTAAAGTCGGCAAATTGAATAACCTCGTCCCGCTGATAGTGATGACCCAAAATGCACAACGCCGAGCCCAGCTGGCGTTTCAACTCGGCGATGCGACCCTGAGACTCTTGCCTGTTCAGCTCAATATATTTTTGTGGCGGCGTTTCCATAGCCAGGATTATACGCTCCCCAGCTCCCTGTGTCATTCCCACGAAAGCGGGAATGACAAAAAAAAAGAAGAGATGAGCCTGTCGCACAATTCGGGCCTGACAAAATTTGACAAGTGAATAATACGCGTTTGGTGGGTATAACACGGCCAATGGATTGATTTGAGCACTGCGAAAGGATTCTCATGGCTGATAATTTTCCGCCTTGCGATTGGAATCAGGCGTTTTTATAAAAAACTTTTGCCGCCGTCTTTGGCCGATTGGCTACCAGGCGACCATCTGGCGTGGTTCGTCCTTGACGCGGTCGAGCGGATTGACCTCCAGCCCTTCTGTAAAAGGTATCGACAGGACGGCATTGACAACTCGGCCTTTAATCCGTCGATGATGGTCGGCCTGTTGATGTATGCTTACCGCACGGGCGAGCGATCCAGCCGACGTATCGAAAAGTATCGCATATTGCGGCGAAAATAATTTTACGCAGGCCCCAGCTGGCGATGTTGAGTTAGTG
>JAOZNE010000183.1:0-4197 GCA_029933955.1 Phycisphaerae bacterium | reverse complement strand
TATGGTTAAATAAGCCAGACAGGCGGAAATATGAGAAATGTAAGTACACAAATTGAAGTTTATCATCGCAAGTCGATCATGCCTGCCGCCGACCGAACCCCAGCAGGTTTTTGCGGGCAGAAGCGTGGCGTCCGTTGTCGGCGGGCTGGCCTGACGCTGATGGAGCTGTTGGTAACGGTGGGCATCATGGTCATCATGATCCTGACATTTGGCCAGATTCTCAGCTCCAGCCAAAAGGCGGTCAATGTGTCCCAAACAGCTATGCGAACAGGCTCAGCTGGCTCGGCGATAGAAAAAGTCATCCGCGACGACCTCCGAAAAATTACCAAAAACGGCTTTCTGTGCATAACGCAGGCTTCCGACGGCTCCCCCCGACTGGTCGCAGTTACCGCTGGGGTAACGCCGAGCAAGACCGGTACCGACATCGGCAATGGCGGAATTATCGCTCTGGGCCTGTGCGACAATCTGGCGGGGAGCTTGCCCATTTTTTACCATCAGGCATGGGTGCTGGCAGGCTCGGGTGGAACGCCTGGCGTTGGCTCTGATATTCTTAATTATGATATGGAAAGTGTTGTTAGGCTCCCGCGACATGATGCCTCTAACTATGACATGAATGAGTTGGCTGAGTTTGTTGGTCTTACTTGGGCACCGCCATCTAGTGATACGCCTAATCGATCGATAAGCCTCCCCACCAGTGATATTGACGATGTTGTCGCTCTCTGGCAGGTGTTAGCTAGTGAGAGTTACGCACTCAGCATTCAGTGGACTGATGGTACGGACACTGGCAATAATCTTAACTGGTATGGAATAGATGGGAGCGGGGGGAGTTACAGTATTACAGCCAAAACTAGCTGGAGCGGCGTCAATATTGCCAACGATCCAAACCAAATTGAATTTAACGCTGGCGGTGGTGCCTACCGTGCGTTGTGGACTAAGGATAATCAGAGCAATTGGCCCGTGGCTATTCGGATTCAATTTACGATATCCAACCCGGCGGTGATTGGCACAGAAGAGGCGTCGCGGGAGTATGAAATTATCGCCCCGGTGGGGCAGTGAGAAAGTTATCAGTTTTCAGTGTGCAGTTATCAGTAAAGGCAAAAACAGAAAAAGCTGGATTCCCCAGCACTTATTTGCAGTTTGTTAAAATTATTGACATAAGCCCGGAGACTTGCGGTGTCTTAAAGTTTTGCAAATAAGTGCTGGGGAATGACACGGGGGGGCTGATTACTGAAGGCTGAAAACTGACGGCTTGGAATTGGAGAAATACGATGAGACGGAAACATATATTTGGCGGCATTTTTGGTGGCGGCAGCCTGGCCCGGCGGCGCGGGTCGGTGTTGCTGATGGTTATCGGCCTGCTGACGATATTAGCCCTGCTAGGCTCGACGTTTCTGTTCGTCGCCCGCTCGTACCGCAAGACATCCAAAGCCCTGACCTACAGATACCAAGCCACCCCCCTGGCCAGCGGCAGCCTGACCAGAGTCGTACAACTACTAAAAGAAGATCTGCGGATAGACGACAATGGTACGCCCCTCAATCCAGCCGATGACGCTCCCTATAACGCGACCGCCGCCGGCTCGGCAGGCTGGGTGCAATTCGTCGATTATCCTGCAATAGGCCCCGATGACTGGCTTGCAAATATTGACCCGGTTAGCGGAGTCTGGCCGCACATTACAAACTTGTTTACGTCGAATTCTCCATATATCGAGAACCACCGTGCTGTGGGCGACTCCTATCTTGTTGATTCAGATGGCGATGGGATAAGAGATGCATATTATGGAGTTGGCAATGGGGATTTTGAAGCCAAGGTCATGAACGAGCTTGGCGAGAAGTATTATGTCGGCGTGCGGGTGATAGACCTCGGCGGGCTGATAAATGTCAACACGGCGGCTGAGAATGGGGAGTCTGGCGCTACACTGCCAACATTTTATAGCCCCGTGAACCTGAATCTTCGCGAGTTTCTCAAGATACTCCCCGCCGATTACAGCAAGTATACCGCCCTACAGGCATCGCGTTGTAATGGAGCTGCCGTAACCGATCTTGCTGGCTTTTTCACTAATGACGCCAGCAGACTTTTGCAGCCTGCGACTCCCTATAGCCCATTTGCCATCGGCGATGAGATGTATCTTCGCTACCTGGACACTGATGGCCTGATGAATACCGGCCGGCTATTCGAAACCAGCCCACTAACAGCTAACTTGAAAAAATATCTTACAACATTCAACTGCTCGCGGAACCTTGTGCGGCATCCGGAAACGAATTTGCAGCTTCGCATCAATCTGCGGGAGCCAACATCCCTTGACGATATCAATGTTCGCCAAGCCCTCTATGACGCATTAGTAAAGGCCGCTGGTGGTGCTACTGCCACAGACCCGGACAAAAAAAAGGCAACGCATGTGGTAGCGAATATATGGGCATATCTTGATGGCCAAGACAGTCTCAAAGCATACGATTTCACTGCGACGGGCGCTTATGCCCTAGCCACTCCATACACTGCCTATGGTGTAGTACCTCAATCTGTATTCAGCGAGGCATATGCTAAATCCAAAAATGATGCGTCGGGCGTGTTCGAGCAAGAAGTTCAAGCGGTTGAAATATATAATCCGACGGGATCGGCTCTGGTCAATTATAAACTGCTCGATAACAGCGACGCTAATATCACTTCTTTTGCAACATTAGGTACGGGGTTTACTTATGTTCTTACTGAAAACGGCACCATCAGTGGTGGATTTTTCACTCCGGTTGGTGGTACTGAAATTAAAATTTCTGGTGTTGACTTTCTGAGTGGGAAAAAAGTCAAGTTGGTTCGGAATGCTACATTATCCGGCGGCGGTACCGTTGATATCCTCATGGATGAAATTGATCTTACCTATGCCCGTCCCGCCACTGGCGCAGGTTACGAGAACGCAATTGAGGAGAGTGATAAGCGAACCGATACAGATACAGATAGAGCCAGATATAATGTAGCTACATATGCCACGCCATCGGGGCACACAATCGGTGGGGGAAACAACCTTACTGCGACTGATCTTACAGCTGCTATTCCACCTGAGGTCTATCAAGGTTTTGATATTAAAAGCAAAAGTACGGCCAATGGGATTATCACTGTCGCAGAATTGTTAAATAATTTCACCACAGGCTCAAGCCTAGAGGGAACTGCCAAAAAAGCTTTTCCGCAGGAACTTGAAGTTTTTAAGGATGTTGCCTCCCGTGGACGGCTTGATCTTGACGACGGTGTTTTGTGTACTGGCGACAGTTACCCGGACACTTGTCCATGGGCAGGCATTCTTGCGGAGCTGTTTCATGTCATCCCGGCGGACAATACTCGTTTAGACGAGGGTCCACCAACCTCGGGCAATCACTCTCGTGTTTACGGTCGTGTTAATATTAACACGGCTCCTTGGATAGTTCTGAAAAATCTACCATGGCCATCGACTGTCAATGGAGTAACCATTGACGATACCGCCAAGGGAGCCATAGCTACCTACATCATCGATTATCGCGACAAGAAGGCTGTGTTATACGACTATTCAGGGCGTAGCGGTGTCGAAGGCTTTATGTCCCCTGCCGAAATCTCGATACCTCTTATTCAATATGCAAAAGATAATTTGATGGGTGGTGGGCTTGTCGTGAGTGATGCAGACTATGTTGCGGTTCGTGATTCTCTGTATATCCCTGTCAGCAATTTGATAACGGTTAATAGCGATGTTTATGCTGTTTATATTTATGTTAAGGCGAACGAGGAGGGGGCTGCTGGCACGGCGGATGCTAAGTCGGGGTGCGAATGGCGGTATATTGCTGTGATTGATCGGAGTAATTGTCGGGCTGTGGATGATACGCCGGCGGTGCTGCTGTTTAGTGAGCTAAAATAATCAGGAGACAGGAGTCAGGATTCAGTAACAGCAGAAACAGAAAGAGTTATCAGTTGTCAGTTGTCAGTTATCAGTAACAGCAGAAAAAGAAAAAAAGAATGACAAAGAAATAAAAACAAAAAATTCGTGTTATTCGTGTTCAGCTGTTTTTGCTTTTACTGATTACTGCAGGCTGATTACTGACAACTTAAAAAAATCGTGTCATTCGTGTTCAGCTGTTTTTGCTTTTACTGATAACTGACTACTGATAACTGACAACTGATTACTGACTACTGACTCCTGACTCCTGTCTTCTGAACCCTGCTTCTCGGAGCTTTGATATGGG
>JAOZNE010000023.1:5049-15381 GCA_029933955.1 Phycisphaerae bacterium | reverse complement strand
AAAAACACTGGAAATATAGCGAGTTCAACACAGCCGAGGGCGACTGCGCTGCATTTCCGAATAGTTTTGCAATTGACTCGATTGAAAGGGCATGACGGTGAGTAGCGAGCCGGGCCACAAGCCGGTGCTGTGCGACGAGGTGGTGGAACTTTTTTCGCCGCTTCTCGCGGTGGGTCAAAAACGAATATTGGATTGTACATTGGGGCTGGCCGGCCACGCCGGGGCCCTGCTGCGAACTTCGGGCAAGGAAGTCCAACTTGTTGGCATGGATGCCGACGAAGGCAATGTAGTGTGTGCGCGACAGAACCTGGCCCTTTATGAGGGTCAGGTTCGTTTTTTTCACGCAAACTTCGCACAGGTTCGCGACGTGCTGGCAGAGGTCGGCTGGGATAATGTCGATATTCTGCTGGCTGATCTCGGTGTGGCCTCGAACCAGCTTGACGACCCGGGCCGCGGAATGAGCTTCTCCAAAGACGGGCCGTTGGATATGAGATTGGACAGGGAGTCGCCAGGGACGGCGGCTGATTTGGTGAATCAGATGGGCCAGAAGGAGCTGGCCGATTTGATTTACAACTTCGGCGAGGAGCGATACAGCCGGCGGATCGCGCGGGCTATCGTCGAGGAGCGACGGAAAAATAAAATCGAGCGGACGGGGCAACTGGAAGAGATAGTCTTCCGCGCCCTGCCAGCCGCGGTGCGACAGCGGCGAAAAGGCGTGCACCCGGCGACGCGGACTTTCCAGGCCCTGCGGATTGCGGTAAACGACGAGTTGCGAAACCTCGAAACACTGTTGAGTTCGCTTGGCGAGATACTCGCCCCCGGCGGCAGGGCTGGGTTCATCAGCTTTCATTCGCTGGAAGACAGACGAGTAAAGCAGGCCCTGGCGGAATTGGCTGAGGCGGGCACAGCCAAGCTGCTGAGCAGAAAACCGATCGCCGCCTCGGAAAATGAAATGCAAAACAACCCGCGAAGCAGATCCGCAAAACTCCGCGGAATAGAAATTGTGGGTTAGGCAAGTAGGCAACAGGCAAATAGGAATCCACGGATTACACGGATTTTTTAGGATAAGATTACACGGATTTGTTTAATCAAAAAAAAAAATCAGTGAAATCCTTTTTCGATCCGTGAAATCTGTGGACTCTGTTTTTAAGCGAACATGGAAGTTTGTGATTTGGTAGTTTCTCTGGCGAGGAGGCCGAGATGACACGTGAGACGCGAGTGGGCTTGTTGTTGGGATTGGCGATAATCGTCGCCATCGGGATGATCCTTAGCGACGTAACCCAGGTAGGCCCGCAAGACCAGGCCTCCCCGGCGACCGTTCGCCCGGACTATTACAGCCAGCGTGACGTCCCGCTGGAAGACGTTGCGTTCAGGCCGGGCCGGCCCGAGCCGATACGCCCGACCGTGGCTATTCGCCCGCCCGCCTTGCCCGCCCAAGCTCGGCAGGTCGCAATGAGCATCGTCGTGCCGGTCGAAAGGCGACCCGCTCGCCTGGCCAGCGCGAACATACTCCGACAAGATATCACCTCTGCCGCCCGGCCCCAGCCCGCTGCGACGCGCCCCGCGCTTACCGGCAGGCCTGTGGTTTTGGAGCGGATAGACTCGCCGAAACCCGCCATCGCTCAGGCAACCCCAGCCAAGCTATCGCCAGCCCAGGCCCAGGTCCCGCGAAAAATCTACACGGTTCAGCCTGACGATTCGCTCTGTAAAATAGCTGCGAAAGTGTATGGTCGGGCTGACCTGTACAAAAAAATCTACGAAGCCAATCGCGACAAAGTGGACGACCCAGCGAGTATTCGTGTCGGCCAAAAGTTGGTGATTCCGCTATTGTCCGCCAAGCCAAGCCCAGCTCCCCAGGCCTCGGCCCGGGGCCAGGTTTCGCCTCGCGACCAGCGGGCGCTCGATGAACTCCAGCGAGATTTGCAAGGTCGCGCCTCAGCCTCGACCAACCAGGCTGCGGGCCAGTCCAGGCGGATGTACTATGTAGTCCGCCGGGGCGACAACCTCACCCGCATCGCCCGCAAGACGCTCAACGACACATCCGAAGCTGCAATCGGCAAGCTATTCAACGCCAACCGCGACAAGCTCGAAAATCGTGACAGTATCTTCGAAGGCATGAAGCTGCGAATTCCGAATTCGTAAAGTTGCCATCCGTGGCCAGAAAAATTCTCGCCGGGTCGCAGAGAACGCAGAGAAAGATTTTAGACGGGATAACAGGATAAAAGCTGGTTTTTTTTGATAAGAGGTTAAAAAAAACTGTAAATCCCGTTATGCCGTTAAGAAAAACTCTGTGAACTTGGCGTCTCTGCGAGAGATTCAAGGTTCCCAAAATCAGGGAGACGACCGATGTTCGCAAAAACTTTATTCGCGGTAGTGTTGACAATTTTCTGCGGTTCGCTGATTGGCTGCGCCAGGCCGAGCACGGGGCTGAGCGACGATCAGCCAGAGGCTGACATGCCAGACCTTGCCCAGCCAGGGGGGGTGCTCTCCGAGTTGCCCATCGAGGCAAAGCGGCTGTATTGGCGGACGAACGAACTTCGCACCCGCGCGGGGCTTAGGCCGCTGGAGTTGCGGGCTGAGTTGTGCGTCCTGGCCAGGCAGCAGGTAGTTACCATGATAGAGCAAGGCCGGTTGACGAACTTCTCGCCGGCGGGTGTGGATGTCGCGGGGCGACTCACAGCTGAGGGTATCTGGTGGACGGTCTGCGCGGAAAACGTAGGGCGATTCCGAGGCCAGGGGGACGTTGTCGATGCCCTGATGAAAAAGTGGCAAGCCAACGCCGACGACCGCGAAAACATACTCAACGAACTCTGCCGCCAAACGGGCCTAGCCATCGTGAAAGACGACAAAACAAACAACTGGTACGCCGCCCAGATATTCCTCCGCCAATCATTGTTCTGGGAAAAATAAACATCATGTAGCACAGCCGCCCCCGGCTGTGGTGTTTCCGTAGCATGGACGTCTCGTCCATGTTTTTCCTTTTTCTTTGTCATTCCCGCTCCCCGACCATGTCGAGGACAAGCTTCGTGGGAATGATAAACCAGTCAACCAATCCACCAGTCAACCAATCCACCAATCAACTGTCGTCATACCTCGCTTGGCAGCGGCTTTGACCTTGGCCTGGTTCGCTGCGGATGTTTAGTGTTCGGTCGGTAATTTCCGGCAGGGATACCCCAGCTGGGCTTGTCATCAAAATCGTTGTCCCATCGCGGCGAAGCTCGCTCAGCACATGGCGGATAATCTCGGCTGAGTCCGTGTCGACATTAGCCAACGGCTCGTCCAGCAGCAGTGCCCATTGGCTTTGTCGCAAAACCATCGCCCTGGCCAGGTTCACCCGCTGACGTTGGCCTGCTGATAGAGTCCGGACGTTGCGGTCCAGCAGGTCGGTTATCAGCAATTCCTCCGCCGCCTTTTCCAGCACCGCCCGCGCAGCTCGATGGCTATGTCCCATCCACCCCAGGCCCAGGCGAAGATTCCGCCGAACCGTCCCGCTGAACAACACCCCAGGGTGCATGACCATAACCACGCCGCAAACTCCGCCGCCCGGGCTGGACGGAGCCAGGCTGTCCCACAAAAAAACCTCGCCGCGGGCAGGCTTGCGGAGCATGGCGAGTATCTCCAGCAGCGTCGTCTTGCCGCAACCGTTCGGGCCCGTGATAGCGGTTATAAGCCCGCGCGAAATTTCCAGCTCTGGAATGTCCAGCGACCACAGGCCACCGAAACTGCAATGAAGATTTCGTATCTTAGCGAACATGCCCAGGCCCTCCGTGCGGCAGCTTTATCGCGTGCGCAGCCAGGTTCACCCCAAGTGCGATAACCAGCAGCACAATCCCCGCCGCCATGGCCAGGGCGAACTCACCCTTGGATGACTGGAACGCTATCATGCCCGTCAGGGTCTGTGTGTATCCCTCGATGTTTCCCCCGACGATCAGTGCGATGCCCAGCTCGGAAACCACCCTGCCAAACGCCGCCATCGCGCTGGTCAGCAGGGCGGGCGACCCCTCGCGCAAGACGACGCGAAAGACGCCAAGCCGCGAGGCCCCCAGGGTTCGGGCAGCCATCTCCAGGCGCGGGTCCAGCTGCCGGGTCGCAGCGGAGAACAGCGAAACCACGATGGGCACAGCCAGGAGAGTCTCGCCGATGACGATGGCTTCGCAGGTATATAGTAGTCCCAAATTACCCATAGGCCCTCGGCGGGACAGCAAGGCGTAGCAGAATAGCCCGACGACAACGGTCGGCAAGGCCATGGCTGTGTGCGCGATTACCAATATCGCCCGACGCCCGCGGAAGCTCCGCCTGCCCAGCAAAATGCCCAACGGCGTTGCCAACAGAACCGCCAGGGCGGTTGCTGCCAACGAACAGCCCAGCGTAACGCCGATCGCGTGGAGCAGCGCGGGGTCTTGCGAAACAATCAGCCTATATGCCTCGGAAACAGCGTCGCCCAAAATAGTCTTCCTTAAAACAAATCCGAAATTCTAATATCGAAATACTAAACAAATTCGAAATCTGAAATTCTAAATCCAAAACAAAAAACAGAAAAAGAAAAACAACTTCATGGTGAACTTCGCGTTCTTTCGCGTGTTTCGTAGTTTGTTGTTTGTCTAAAAAATCCGTGATTGTCTGTGTTCATCCGTGGTTTGCTGTTTTTGTTTCGAGTTTCGGATTTGTTTTTAACTTGACGGATGGAACAGCACCTGGTCTTTGACTCGGAAATTTCCAATGATTTCCTGGCCTGTGGGACTCGTCAGAAATGCGATGTATCGCATGGCTTGGATGTATTTTGCGTGGGCGTGCTTGGCGGGGTTGACCGCGATTATGCCATAGGGATTCCGCAAGGCCGCCTCGCCCTGGACGAGAATGTCCAGCTTGAGCGGGGCTGAGCGGTCACGCCTGCCGAAGCGGTAAGCCAGGTAAGTTCCGCGGTCGCACAGGGCGTAGGCCCGGATTTCGTCGGCGTGAATCAGCGTAGCCCCCATGCCCTTGTTGACCTTGAGATACCACTTGCCGCTGGGTTTTATGTTGGCTTTTCGCCAGAGTTCCATCTCGCGGGTGTGCGTGCCGGAGGCGTCATTTCGGCTACAGAACTTCGCCTCGGCAGCAGCTATTTTTGCAAGCCCAGCTGAGGCTTGGGACAGGCCTTTGATTTTGGCTGGGTCTTCGGGCGGGCCTAGTATTACAAAGTCGTTGTACATGATATCTCGCCGATTTACGCCGAACCCCGCTGCGACGAAGGCGTCCTCTCGGCTTCGCGCGTGGACCATCACGACATCCGCGTCCCCGTTGGCAGCGAGCTTGATCGCGGCGCCGGTTCCCCTGGCAACCACCTTTACGCCGATACCCGTCCGCTCGGTGAAGGCCGCGTTCAACACATCCAGCAAGCCTGAATTGTGCGTCGAAGTCGTCGTCGCCAGGATAATGCTCTCCGTCTCTGAGGTTTCCGGGAGAGGCTTGCAACTTTTCCGACGACAACAGCCGACGAAAAATAACAAAGACATGATAAACGGCAAAACAATAACAAGGCGACGCGGCATGACATTCTCCTGTGAAAAGGTGTAGCACAGTCACCCTCGGCTGTGGTTTTTTTTGTTTCATCCAAATCTTCACAGCCGGGGGCGACTGTGCTACATGTGTGGCGACCGTAGCGATTCGACGCGTGAAAGTCAAGCTCGTTGCGGTTATCTTGCGTTGCGGTAATCTTCTCGCCCAGCTTGGTCGGCGGGGTGTGATCTGTTAAAAAAGTTACAGGATTTGACGATGGAACTTGTGGGCGTAATTTTGGCAGGGGGGTTGGCGACTCGGCTGAGTGGCCTGGCCAAGGGGCTGCTGCCCGGGCTGGCGGGGGAGTCTATTGTGCTTCACCAGGCGCGGGAATTGCTCGCTGCCGGCGTGGGAGAGGTCGTGCTGATTTGCAACGATCCTGAGCCATACCGAGAGACTCATCTGGAAATTCTGCCTGACATCAGGCTGGGCAATGGGCCGATGGGTGGCATCGAAGCTGGGCTTGTCTGGGCAGCAGGCCGGGCCCGGGGAGCGGTGTTTCTGCCGTGCGACATGCCAGCGATTTCGCGCGTGGAAATAAACAAACTCATCGTAGCCTGGCGTCATAGCCAAGCGGGGCTGTCCTGGGCGTTGCTCTGCGGCGACCACGAACCATGCTCGCAAAACACATGCACGCAAGGCATACAAAGGCACCCGCTCTGCTGCGTCGTCTCGGCTGGGCACAGCCGGGCTGTCTCGAAATCCATCGACGAGGGCAAGTTGAAAATCCGCCAGCTATGGGAAGATCTCCAGGCTACGGAAGTCCGCTTCGCCAACGCCCCAGCCTTCGAGAACATCAACACGCCCGAAGACCTCCAAGCCTGGCGGCTAGAGCAGCAGCAGTAGCAGGAGGATGTTTAGCAGGACGCTTGCAGCCAGTGCTATCAGCAGGGGGAGGGGGAGTTTTTTTATAGGCTTGGCTTGGTCGGGGGTGGATGTTATGTCAGTCGTGGCCTGGCTTGCTCTGTTTGTCGAGGCTGGTTTTGGCCCGGGCGCGTCGGGGGCGATATGCTGGGCCAGGCCTGACAAGCCTGGGATGTCGTCGGTCGGAGCTTCCGCTTCGAGCAGGAAATCCACCGACTGCAAGTCTTCCAGAAGTTCCTGCGTGCTGCCATGACGGTCAGCGGGAGCCTTTGCTAACATCTTGCGCACGACCTTGCATATACCGAAAGACAAATCGAGATTGTACCTCTCCGGCGAGACAAGCTCCTGGCGGACGTGTCGGATCATGACTTCCTTGGAGTCCTTGCCGTCGAAGGGCACGCGTCCGGTTATCATGTGGTACAGCGTCGCGCCGAGTCCGTAGATGTCGCAGCGGAAATCCACGTCGCCTCGGCCTAGGATTTGCTCCGGGCTGATATAATAGGGCGTGCCGAAAAGTCGGCCTGCCTCAGCTGCGATAGCTTTGGCGTCGTCAGCTACCCGGGCCAGGCCCATGTCCATCAGCTTGGCGACCCCGTCGGGCGTTATCATAATGTTCTTGGGTTTCACGTCGCGGTGAATCAGCCCAAGCTCGTGGGCGTGTACCAAGGCCTGGGCTATCTGAATCGCGATGTCCAGCGCGCGGGCTTCGCTGAAAACTTTGCCAGCTGCAAGCTCTTCGTAGACGGTCTTGCCCTCGACATATTCCATGACGAAATAGTGATAGCCATGGGCTTGGCCTACGTCGAATGCCTGGACGATATTGGCGTGGTTGAGCTTGGCTGCAGCCTGGCCTTCGCGGTAGAATCGCTCGACGTATTCCGGGTCGGCGGAGAGTTTTTTCGGCATCACCTTGATAGCGACGATGCGGTCCAGGCTGATTTGCCTGGCTTTGAAAACCACCGCCATAGCCCCGGCACCGATTTTGGCAAGTATCTGATACCCCGGTATCTGCCGACCCTGCCGCTCAGCGTCAGCTAGCTGACTTGACTGGTCGTCCGCGACAATAGGCTCGGGAGCCTTCATCGGCGTGGCAGAAGCCTCCGGGCTGTCAGACTTTTTTTTCATCTTTTTAGCGCGTTCCGCCCCGATGCGTCAAGATAGGTTTTCTCCTGAATCCTGACTCCTGAATCCTGTCTACTTTTTCTCCCGTACCCCTTGCTCTTGGAGTTCGCGGATTCGTTGTTTGCAGTAGCGATGATTATTTTCGTAGTAAGGTTCGAGCTTTTGGCTGGCTTTGTACAGCTCCATCGCCTTTTCTTTTTCGTCCAGGTGGATGTCGTATTGCAGTGCAGCCTGGAACCGAACCGGAGCCGCGATGTACGGGTCCCATGTCCAGGCCCGTTCGTACCACAGCACCGCGAGATAATGCTCGCCGAAATATTCCTTGTAAATCTCGGCGATGTAAAACGCAGCCAGGGCTATCCGCGTGCTGTCGGGGTACTGTTTAATGAGCTGCTTGAACAGCTTCAATGCCCGGCGTTGCTTGTCGTAGTTGGCCAGGGCTGGCACGGAGCTGCCCTGCTTGTACAGGGCCAGAGCCTCCTCGTATAAGCGGTTGGCCGCGGGGTAGACCTTGATAGGCTGAAGATTTTTGGAGGGCACTTCGACATCCAGCAGATACATGTAAGTTCGCTCGGGGCGGAACCGGGACTGCGTGGTGTGGATGACATAGGCCTTGAAATCGTCGCCAGCTTTTTCGTATAGCTTAGCCAGGCCATCCACCGCGAGTATGTAAGTCTTTCTGCTGGCGATGAGATTCTCCACCAACTCCCGCTGAGATTGCGACGCAGCGTCTTCCCTGGCCTGGGCTGGTGCGGTGGCAGGCCCGCTGGCCGGGGCTAGACCCACCCACTGGAACTCCTGCGCCTCGTCGAGATTCTTCAGCTCGCGCGACGCCCAGAGGGCCTTTTGGATATTGCCGATGCCGTTGTAGTAGTCTTGCAAGGCTGAGATGTTTCGCCGATACCGCAGCCGGGCTGACTCCATCTTGCCGACAGCAGCCACCTCAGCCGCGTTGCCCTGATCTACCGCAAGGGTCTTGATGGACTGCTTGTACCACTTCGTCCGAGGCGTAGCGGGCTTGGCGTTGCACCCCGCCACCACCAAAGCGAAACCCAATGCGATAATCGTACCTAGTCTGGTTGATGTCTTCATGCGGAATACTCCTTCCGTCGTCGATAGCTGATATTTCTTCATGACGGATATTATCGCAATCCCGCAACAGACTTGCAAGCCCGCAAGTAGATATTATGTAGCCGTTCACATAAAAACGAGAACCACGGATAAACACGGATGTACACAGATAATTAAAATGTAACCATTCATGTTTTTTTTGCTTTAGCTCCGTAGGAGCGGCATCTCAAATGTTTCACAGGCCAACACAAAGATGTCGCTCCTACGGAGCTGAACATCTCGCAATCGTATTTGTTTCGGATTTTGAATTTCGTATTTTGGATTTGTTTCGGATTTAGAATTTCGAGTTTGTTTCAAAAAATTACCATGAGAAGCCTACGCTCACGCCGCCGTAGAATTCGTCGTTGAGGAAGTTTTCCGCGATGGCGTCGGAGAAGTTCAGGAAGCCCTTGATGTACATTTCGCCGCAGTATTTGTCTGGTATTTTCAGTGCGCTCTTCAGGTCGAAGTTGACCTCCAGGCCCCAGTTCATGAAGTCCAGATGGCTGGAGTTGTTCGCCCGCTGTCCCGGATTGCTCGCGGGCCAATCCAGGCTGACCTTGTTGAGCCAATTGTGATCCCAGCCAATCGACCAGGTCGGCGTGATGGTGATATCCTTGAGAATGGGCGTGTTTTTCATGCCCAGATCGTTCAGGGCGAAGTCGTGACTAATGCCAAACTCGCTGTACATTCCGCAGCTGGCAAGGTCGATATCCCAAGCCATCAGCAGGTACGGATTAAGGATGGGCTTTTTGACATTTTTGAAACCAATCGCCCGCCAGAGTACGCTGTCGTCGAAGCTCTGGAGCAGATAGATTTCCTGCGTGCTGGCTCCGTCGCCGCTGGCTACGCGCGGGAACATGTACCAGATAAACCCAGCTTCGATATCCCAGCCTAGCTTCTCAAATGTGTAGCCGTAGTATGCAGTGTGGTCGACTTTCTGGAGATTCTTTCCGCCATCTTCGGGCGTGAGATATCGCTGCCCGCCGAACCATTCGAACCAGGCACTATAGCCCACCCGACCAGCCTTGCCGAGGTCAAGCTCGACCCCGGCGGTGAGCTGATGATTGAGCTTCTCGCGCCCCTCGTTTTTGCCTTGGCCCCACGAACGGCGATACTCGCTGAAGTTTATGCCGCGGAAAATATAGTCCGTCGCGAGCGTGTAATCGACGCTGAAGGTCAGCGGGATAGGCTTCTGCCAGGCCTGTTCGCTGGGAGGCTGAGAGATAATTTTATTTGTAACGACGCGATTGACCGGCGTGGGCTTGGGCCTGGCCTTGACGGGCGCGGGCTTGACCGGTGCGGGTTTGATTGTCTTAGCCTTGACCGGTGCGGGTTTGGCCTTAGCTGGCGTTGGTTTTGGCGCAGCTGCCACAGCCACGGGCTTTGCTGGGACATCTTCTATTTCCACAGCCTGGGCCAACTGTAGTGGCGGGGTTGGCCTGACCTTGGCCGGGGCGGGCTTGGCGACCACTGCTACCGCCAACTGCTTCTTTGCCGGGGCGGGCTTCTTTGTCGTAGCTGTTTTTTTTATGGGCTTGACGTTGGCTTTGCGGGCAGGGGCCTTGGCGGCAATTTTCTTTTCGACGGGTTTTATCTTCGTCGCCGTCGCTTTGGCGGGTTTGCCAGCCACCGCCACGGGCCTGTTGTCCGCGGGCTTGGTGGTAACACTCGCAGGCCTGTTGTCCGCGGGCTTGG
>JAOZNE010000023.1:0-4949 GCA_029933955.1 Phycisphaerae bacterium | reverse complement strand
GGTAACACTCGCAGGCCTGTTGTCCGCGGGCTTGGTGGTAACAGCCATGGGCTGAAGCGCGGGCTTGGCCGATTTGACAACCTGCATGGGCTGTGGCGGGGCAACGGGCTTGGCTGTTGACTCCTCAGCTATCTTGGCCTGGGTCAGTTGCTCGGCTAAGCTTCGGGCTGGCACGTTGCGGGAGTTCATCTTCCACGCCAACAAAATTCCGCCGCCAGTAAGCAACGCCGCTGCTACGCATACAAGGATTGACCTTCGCATTTTTCCGACTCCCATGTCGAAGCTGTGTCTGTCCGACGTAGCCTCTAAAAAAATTAAACATTCAAAAATTAACCAATCGAAAACTCCAAACGTTTCGGGTGCCGTGATTGCTCCAACAGTACCCAGATGCGGGAGAATACGACATCCCAAGCGACTTGTCGCCCTCAAAAACAGGCCAAAATCCAGGCCAGGCCAGCAGGGAAAAATTATCAACACCCCCCTCGCCAAGTCTGGCAACCAAGCCAAAACCCACAGCCCCATGCCCAAACGAAAAAGAAGCCCACCTGTTGATACCTGTTGATAATCTTTACGCCGGCGATGAATTTTTTTTACGAATTCCTGTTTTTTGTGACTTGGGCGTCTCTGCGAGATATTCAAAGTCGCTCACCGTCAAGAGTCCACGGATTTCACGGATAAAAAAATCCGTGTAATCCCTTCTAAATCCGTGTAATCCGCGGAATGTTTTTTTCCTATCGCCTATTCCCTACTTGCCTGTTTTCCTATTCCCTTGAGAATTGCGGGGGTTCTTATTAGAATGGCTTCTCGTGGCCTCAAACATGAAAGGACGACTATGGCTAGTTCCAAAATGATTCTCGAAGGTTCGTCAGTTGCGTTCGTCGGCAATTATCTCCCACGCCGATGCGGTATCGCGACATTTACCCACGACTTGTGCGAGGCTGTGGCGCTCCAGGCTGGGGACAGCTACGACGTGTTCACCGTGGCGATGAACGACATACCGGAAGGCTACGACTACCCCGACCGCGTCCGGTTCGAAGTCCGCCAAAACGTCCAGGCTGACTATCGACTCGCAGCGGAATTCCTCAACATGAACCAGGTCTCCGCTGTCTGCCTGCAACACGAATACGGCATCTTCGGCGGCACGTGTGGCTCGCACTTGCTGTCAATGCTCCGCAGGTTGCGCCGGCCTTTGGTCAGCACGCTGCACACCATTCTGAAAGACCCGACCGAGCAACAAAAACTCGTCATGCAAGAGGTCGTCCGAATTTCCGACCGCGTCGTATCCATGGCTGAGATGGGCAGAGAGTTTCTCAAAGACGTCTACAACGTGCCGGACGAAAAAATCGCGGTCATCCCCCATGGCATCCCGGACGTACCGTTCGTCGACCCGCACTTTTTCAAAGATCAGTTCGGCGTCGAGGGCCGACGCGTGATGATGACGTTTGGCTTGCTCTCGCCGGGCAAGGGGCTGGAGTTTGCAATCGAAGCGCTCGGGGAAGTCGTCAAGAAACACCCCGACGTCGTGTACATTATCCTCGGCGCGACGCACCCGCATATCAAAGCCAGCAGCGGCGAGGAATATCGCAACAGCCTAATCCGACGCGTGCACGAACTTGGGCTGCGGGACAACGTTATCTTCGTCAACCGGTTCGTTGATCTGAAGGAGCTGTGCGAGTATCTCGGAGCAGCGGAAATTTACGTTACCCCATATCCGCAGGAAGCCCAGATGACATCCGGCACACTAGCCTACGCGATGGGCACGGGCAAGGCGGTGGTCTCCACGCCGTATTGGCACGCAAAGGAAATATTGGCAGATGGGTGTGGCTTGCTCTCGCCATTCAAAGATTCCCACGCTATGGCCCAGCAGATTCTCGCCCTGTTAGACGACGACCGCGCACTGAACGCCATGCGGAAAAAAGGCTATACTTTCTGCCGAAAGATGGTCTGGCACAGGGTAGCCCAGGATTATCTCGACCTGTTCAACGAAGCTACCGAGGCATGGATCGAGAAGCGGCACCACACCGGGCCTGCCGGGGCGAAGAGGCCTCGCCGAAAGGAAAAGTTCGACCTGCCCGAGCTGGACCTGCGACACCTCAAAACGCTCACCGACGATACGGGCATTATTCAGCACGCCAAGTTCATCACGCCGGATCGCAAGCATGGCTACTGCGTGGACGACAATACCCGGGCGTTGATAGTAACCGGCATGCACTGGGACCTGAACCACGAGGAAAGCATCCTGCCGTTGATGCACACGTACCTGGCTTTCCTGGCCCACTCGCAGGACGACGAGACGGGGCGGTTCCGTAACTTTATGTCCTATGACCGACAGTGGCTTGAGGACGCCGGCAGTGAAGATTCCCATGGCAGAACGCTGTGGGGGCTTGGTACGGCGGTGGCGTTGTGTCCGCACGAATCCATGATAACTCTGGCGTCGAGACTTTTCCTGGCTGGGCTTGGAGCGGTGGATAATTTCACCTCGCCGCGGGCCTGGGCCTTTACGCTGTGTGGCATTCAGGCGTATCTCCGGCGGTTCGGGGGCGACTCGGAAATCCGCAGATATCGTGGCCTGCTTGCGGAGAAACTTTTCGACGAGTTCCAGAAACACATGTCCGACGATTGGCCTTGGTGCGAGGATATTTTGTCCTACGCCAACGCCAAGCTGCCACACGTGCTGATAATGAGCGGCAAGTGGATGCAGCGTGGCGACATGATAGACCTCGGCAAACGCGCGCTGGGTTGGCTTATCGAGCTGCAGACAAACGAGGCTGGGTTTTTCTCGCCCATCGGCTCGGATGGCTGGTATCCGCGCGGCGGGCAGCGGGCAACGTTCGACCAGCAGGCTATCGAAGCCCACGCTATGGTCGACGCCTGCATCGAAACCTATCATGTAACGCGCGAAGATTATTGGATTCGGCAAGCGCAGAAAGCCTTCTACTGGTTCCTCGGCGAGAACGATCTGCGGACGAGTTTGTACGACTTTACGACGGGAGGCTGTCGCGATGGCTTGCACCCGGACAGCGTGAACGAAAATCAGGGAGCTGAGAGCACCCTGGCTTTCCTCATGAGCCTGCTGATGATGCAAGACCTCCAAATGGAACTAAGCCTGGCAGAAATACCCGGCGAAAAATCCGCAGAAAAACGACCCGTCCAGGAACCCATAGGCTCGTCGAACTACGTAGCGGAAAAGGCAAAGGAAACCCTGCAGGAAAAATAACGTAGCATGGGCGTCTCGCCCATGTTTTTCTTTTTTCTTGTCATTCCCGCGAAGGCGGGAATCCAGAAAAAGTTAAAACCCCGCAGCCTGTCCGTAAGCTATGCAACGAGTTGCAAGACAAACTTGCAGCTTGACAGTCGTGATTGCGTTTTTATACTCGTAGTATTCATTGTGAGGGAGATAATAATGGCAAGCAAAAACTTTTACTCGCCCCTGGCTTGGTGCCTGGCCCTGATATGCCTCGTCTCGCCAAGCTGGGCTGATGAACCGTTGGCTATAACGGGCTTGGGTAAATACTCCATGCCAACTGGCACGCCGGGCGGGCTTAGCGGAATAACCTGGGCTGGGGGCAACTCGTACTACGTCGTGGAAGACAGCGGCTCGCGAATGTATCCGCTTACGGTCAATCTCAATGTCAGCGGCACGGTGGCATCGACTTCGCTGGGCAGCTCGGTAACGCTGGCTGGGAGCGAGGACATCGAAGGCGTCGCTTACGACTCATCCAGCAGCAGCCTGTATGTCAGCGGCGAAACTGACGCGACGATAAAACAATACAACCCCGCTGGCGGAGCTGCAGCTTCGACCGTAACCGTGCCGGCTGTCTTTACAGGCTATCGCACAAACTACAGCCTGGAATCGCTCGCGATGCGATCCGGCAACCTGGAAATGTGGACCGCCAACGAAGAGGCGCTCGCCAACGACGGCCCGCTTTCCAGCAGCACGGCTGGGACTGTGGTCAGGCTGCAAAAATTCACGCGGGCTACGGTGAACGACTCGTTCACAGCTGCGGGTCAATGGGCATATCAGACAGACCCGCACACCGGCACGCCCGCGATTGGCACGCCACGTAGCGGGGTGTCGGACATGTGCGTCCTGCCAAACGGCAAGCTATTGGTGTTGGAGCGAGAACTCGGCGGCACTGGCGCGTTGCCAACGTTTCGCAACCGCATATACGAAATTGACCTTGACGGCGCGACGGACACCTCAGCTATCACCGCCCTTGACGGGGCGACCTATGTCCTCGCAGCAAAGACTCGGCTGTGGGAAGCCAATTTCGGAATCACCGACAATTTCGAGGGAATGTGTCTGGGCCCGAAGTTGGCTGACGACTCGTATAGCATGTTGCTGATATCCGATGGCGACTCGCCCCTGGCCAAGAGCCTCTATGCCCTGAAAATCACCGGAACCGTCCCCGAGCCGACGTCGCTTGGAATCCTGGCTATGTCGCTGCTGGCGATGCTGCGCCGACGGGCAGGTCGATAGCTTTCCCGTAATGGGCATTTTGCCCATGTTTTTTCTTCTTTTGTCTTTTTCTTTTTGCCAATCCATGGCTACCCCGCAAGCAGCCGCGGGGTCCCGATGTGTCGGGATGCCACACGCCTGGGAAACAATAAAAAATAGTCGTTGTTTTTTGTCGCCCGGGCCGATATAGTTGTTGGTGAAGGTTTTGTTGTGAGTTTTTGTAAGCAATAATCAAAGAAGGCAAGAGATGATTCGTCGGACGGAAAGCTTGGGCTTGGCTCTATCGCTGGGGCTACTTCTGCGCTGACGAATCGCGATGACCTTCACGAAAATATCGAAAGGCTCCGCGATTCAAAAAGAATTGCGGAGTTTTTTTTTAAGTTATTCAAACCGACCGGTTTGAGTGGCTAGTTGATTGGTTAACTAGTTGATTAATAAAGAATTACACAAATCTTTACAGCGTCGAAAACCCTTGTTTTCCAGGTCTTAT
>JAOZNE010000439.1:0-1076 GCA_029933955.1 Phycisphaerae bacterium | reverse complement strand
TACTCCGACGACTGGAGGGTAGAAGCTGCAAAGCGAGGCTTGCCGAACCTGGTGTCATCCCTCGATTGCATAGACCTAGCCATCTCGCCAGCTACCCTCGAGCTGATGAGCAAGTACGGCGTTTACACCGAGGTCGAGCTGCACAGCCGACACGAAATACTGCTGGAAAACTATGCTACCACCATCGCTATCGAAGCGGACACGACCTCGTCGCTAGCCAACACCATGATCCTCCCAGCCGCGGTGAAATATCAGGGTCAATTAGCCCAGGCTATAAACGCCGCCAAGACCGCGGGTGTGGAAAACGCCGCCCAAACAGAGATGCTGCGGGAGTTGGCAGAAGCGATAGGCTATTGTCGCACCGCAACGGTGGAGCTTGACCAAGCCATCGCAGCAAGCCGCGACCAGGACGCCAAAACAGAGGCAACCTACCAGCACGACGTGATTATCCCAGCGATGAATAAAGTGCGCAAATACGCCGACAAACTGGAAACAATAGTCGACGACAGCATTTGGCCATTGCCAACCTACAACGAAATGCTGTTTATACGGTAAAAAAGTTGTCAGTTATCGGTTATCAGTAAAAAGCAAAAACAGCGAAAAAAAACAGCGAACCATAGATGAACACGGAAGGGCTTGGGCATTGGGTATTCAATGGTCACCGGGTATTTGGGCATTGGGTATTTTTTTGTTATTCGTTATTCGCCCGGCGGGGTTGTTTTGTCGTTGATGTCGCATTGGTTCTTGTCGCCAGGCTTACAGCCTGGGCAGCAGGAGCACTTGGTGCTTTTGCCCGTAGCCAATCTATAAAACTGTCTGCCCATCAGCAACACCGCCAAGGCGACGACAACTATAACAATCACGTTTTGCGTAACGAAGGCTAACATCATTTCGCAGTTCCTTTCGATACTTCTGAAAACTTATCACTCAACCTTTTCCACTGTTCACAACTCGTAGGTCATGCAACTTGTTGCATGGCGAATTTATCTGTTTTTCTTTTTTTACTGATAACTGACAACTGATAACTTACTTTATTGACTGGACGAGTTTTTCGACTGTTTTTTTGGATTGGCCTG
>JAOZNE010000438.1:0-1078 GCA_029933955.1 Phycisphaerae bacterium | reverse complement strand
GGGCGTTCATGAGGTATTCGCCATAAAATTTATTCTCGCCGGTGGAGGGGTTTCGCGTGAAAGCTACGCCCGTGCCGGAGGTTTCGCCCATGTTCCCAAAAACCATCGCCTGGACATTTACAGCCGTGCCGATGAGGCCTCGGATGTCGTTTATTTCGCGGTAGCGATTGGCACGCGGGTTGTTCCAGCTGCCGAAGACCGCGTCGCAGGCGGCTTGGAGTTGCTTGCGGGCGTCTTGCGGGAAGGTCTTGCGGGCCTTTTTGTAAACACCCTTGTAGGCCGCAACGACCGCTCGCAGGCCTGCTATGTCCAGGTCGGTGTCGTTGGCAGCTCTGAACTTTTTCTTCACGCCGTCCAGCGCCTTTTCGAAATCGTGATGTTCCATGCCCAGCACGACATCGCCGAACATCTGCATAAAGCGACGATACGCGTCCAGCACGAACCGCTCGTTGCCGGTGAGTTTGATCATCGCTTCGAGGGTTTCGTCGTTCAGGCCCAGGTTCAGGACGGTGTCCATCATGCCCGGCATGGAGACAGCTGCGCCCGAGCGGACGGAAACCAGCAGCGGATTCTTGCCCTTGCCGAAGGTCTTGCCGGTTGCCCGTTCCACCTTCTTGATATTGTCTCCGATCTGCTTGTCCAGCCCGGCGGGGTATTTCTTGCCGAGCTTGTAGTACAGGTCGCAGACCTCGGTGGTGATGGTGAACCCGGGAGGTACGGGTAGGCCCAGGGAGCACATCTCAGCCAGGTTCGCACCCTTGCCGCCCAGGAGTTCCTTCATCGAACTTTTGCCTTCACTCTTGCCACCGCCGAAGAAGTACACGAATTTTGCTTGCTTTGCCATGGATATCTCCATTCCTAAAAAGTAGTGATTGATCGTGATTGCGGCTTTATCGAGAAACTCGAAACACCGCTGATTGTATTTATTCCCAGCCTCGCGACAGCTTACAACAGCAATATCGACGAAGCGCGAAAGGATGAGTGTAGAAACATGAACTCCAGCTGTCAAACTTTTTTCGAAATATGTGTCAAGACAAAGTAGAAATGTCCGGTGTTTCTGCAAAGTTAAAATGTCCGG
>JAOZNE010000182.1:0-4246 GCA_029933955.1 Phycisphaerae bacterium | reverse complement strand
ATCCGTGTAATCATCTTTTGAAAAATCCGTGTAATCCGTGGACTGTTTTTCCCTATTGCCTATTTGCCTATTCCCTACTTCCCTACTTGCCTGTTTGCCTATTACCTCGTAATGGGCTATACTTGCCTTATAATTGACTCGGGCGATTGGCCCGGCGGCGAAGGTGAGAGATGAAGTGGAACATACCGAATCAGTTGACAGTCAGCAGGGTTTTTCTCTCTGCTGTTTTTTTCGTGCTGCTGGGCATATACGACCCCAACGGCCCGGCCCGGGCAGCGATTATGGGCGCGGGGTTCGTTATCTATGTGCTGGCGGGCATTACCGATGTGCTCGACGGCTACCTCGCACGCCGGCTGAACCAGGTCTCGACGTTCGGGCGAATGGTAGACCCTATCGTCGACAAGGTGCTGGTCGTCGGAGCATTTGTAATGTTGGCTGGGCCTGAATATGCAATGAGCGCGTCGGGGCATGTGGGGCAGTTCGAGTTGCAAATTCCGCATTGGCTTACCGGTGGCATGGCTTCATCGGTGCAGCCTTGGATGGCGGTGGTTGTGCTGGGTCGGGAGTTTATAATCTCCGGCATACGGGGTTACAGCGAGTCTCAGGGCAAGGCTTTCCCCGCAAGCTCCGCCGGGAAAATCAAGATGCTCCTGCAATGTATCGCGATCGGCACAGTGTTGTTTTTCCTGGCCTGGACGCCAGGAACCACCTGGGCGGTCTGCGTGAAAATCAGCGCCATCTGGCTGGCTGTGTTGGCTACGGTCGCAAGCGGCCTGATATATATTTACAAAGCCCGCGGACTGCTGAGGGATGATGGATAGGCTACGGAAAATTTTCATCACAGGTTTTGGCACGGGCTACCTGTGGCCGGCTCCGGGGACATGGGCCTCAGCTGCTACCTGCGCTGTGTTCCTGCTGCTGTTGTGGATATTTGGCCCAGGCCCGGTGCTGCCTGTGTCCATGGCAGTCATCGCAGCGGCTGCGACATTTGGCTGTATTGCAATGGGCGAGTTCACCGAGAAAGCGTTTGGGAGAAAGGATCCCAGCGAGTGTACGCTCGACGAATGGGCAGGCCAGGCCGTCGCGCTAATCAACCTGCCGCTGGGCAAAGACGGTTGCTGGAGCGAGCAACTCCTGGCTGTGGGCATAGCGTTCGTAGCCTTCCGCATATTCGACATCGTCAAGCCCCCGCCTGCCCGCCAGGCTGAAAAACTTCCAAATGGCCTGGGCGTCGTTGCCGATGATATTATCGCAGGAGTATACGCGAACATCGCAGCCCTGGGGATACTAACACTCGCGGTAGGCCTATGACCAAAATAAAAATTGCAACACGTAGCACAGTCGCCATCGGCTGTGTTTATATAATCATCTGCCTGGCTGCGTTGGCAAGTGTCGCCCCTGCCCAGGACACTCAGCCCGCCCAGGAGTCCTCGCCAACCCAGACCAAAACGCCAGGCCAAAAGATTTCGTTGCCTCAAGCTTTGGTGCTAGGCCTGGTCGAAGGGCTGACGGAATATCTGCCTGTCTCTTCCACGGGGCATCTTATTTTGGCTAGTCATTATATGGACCTTTCCGAGCAGTCCGCAAGCTCAGGCCCGCTGGGACCTAAAATTATCAAAAATCCCGCTATCGATTCATTCGAGGTTATCATTCAGATAGGTGCGATTTTGGCGGTGCTTGGTTTGTATCGCAAGCAGGTTGGCTTGATGATCGACGGGGTTACCCACCGAAACCCCGCGGGACTCAGACTGCTCGGGTTGTTGGCGGTAGCTTTCGCCCCGGCGGCGATAATGGGGCTGACCCTGCACAAACCCATCTCGGAATATCTGTTTAGCCCGTACGCTGTAGCTGGGGCGTTGGTGGTTGGCGGGGTGGTGATGATCGTCGTGGAGTTTTTCGTGTGGCGGCCCAGGCGAGGCCAAGCTAGTGTCTCGAAGCTCGAGCATATCCGATATTGGCAGGCGTTGGTGATTGGCTTGGCCCAGTGTTTGGCGATGTGGCCTGGCACAAGCAGGAGCATGGTAACCATATTGGCTGGGCTTATCATCGGGCTGAATATCGTTACCGCGGCGGAGTTCAGTTTTCTCCTGGCCTTGCCTACACTGGGCGGCGCGTCGGCTTATGCGCTCATGGGAAATTGGAGCGCGCTGATGGAATCGGCAGGCTGGGGCGCATTGGCGGTGGGCATCGTCGTAAGCGCCGTTGCAGCTGCGGTAGCGGTCAAAGCGTTCGTCAAATGGCTAACCCGCCACGGCATGGTTCCATTCGGCGTGTACAGAATCGCCCTGGGCCTGGCAGTATTTGCCTACTTCGCAAGACTCATAAAGATATGAACAGGAGTCAGAAGAAGCGAAAAAACCGTGCAATCCGTGAGCTCTATTCGCCTATCCCCTACTTGTTTGAGGCTTATTCCCTATTTACCGGCGTCCTTTGATACCTTGTGGGAATGTTGTGGATAAATACCGCGTGATTCGTGTAATATCTTGGCATGTAAGGTTTTAACTGCAAAGGCTGATTAGGGGTTTTTGTGCATAGAGTTTGCGGGGTTTTCTGTTGGTTCTTTTTGTGTTATTCTGGCAACTTGGCTTGTGCCAAGGGCTTGTATGAAGGATTTCCGTATGTCGTCGCGCCGAACCATAAAATTAGAGACGTTTGATTACCACCTGCCGGCCGGGCTGATTGCCCAGCAACCGCCCGCCCATCGTGGTTCGTCTCGGCTGATGAAGCTCTGTCGCGACACAGGCATGGTTGGTCATCATCTCTTCAGCGAGCTGCCGGGGTTGCTCAGGCCTGGCGACTTGCTGGTGGTGAACGACACGAAGGTTATCCCAGCGAAATTTTCCTGTCTGCGAGAAACTCAAGGCCTGGTCGAGGGGCTGTATCTGAAATCTGACAAGTCAGGCTGCTGGGAGGTGCTGCTGAAAAACGCCCGCCGATGCAAGCCGGGCCAACGGCTGACTTTTGTGTCGCCGGGGATGACAGGCGACCTTGGCCAAACTGGGCCTGGGCTGGAGCTGGTGGAGAATCTCGGCAGCGGTCGTTGGCGGGTTTCGCCAGAGCCTGACGGCGAGGCAACGGAGATTCTTCAGCGGGTTGGTCAGGTGCCCCTGCCGCCTTATATCAAACGCGACGCTGGCCAGGCCCAGCAGCGGGACGACCGTCAGCGATACCAGACCGTTTACGCGGCCAGGCCCGGAGCGGTAGCTGCTCCGACAGCCGGGTTGCACTTCACCGCTGACATCCTGGCGGAGCTTACCCGGATGGATATCGAGACTGCCCACGTAACGTTGCACGTCGGCCAGGGTACGTTCGAGCCTGTCAAGTGCGACGACCTGGCCAGCCACAACATGCACACCGAGCGGTTCGAGCTTTCCGCCAAGTCCGCCCAGACTATCAGCCAAGCCAGGCTCGCCGGCAGGCGGATCGTCGCGGTGGGTACGACGTCAGTTCGCGTGCTGGAATCAGTCGCAGCCAGACATGGGGGGCAGGTCCTACCCGACCGGGGCGAGACGAAACTTTTCCTATACCCGCCGAGCGATTTCCATGTCGTCGATGCGATGATAACCAATTTCCACCTGCCAAAAAGTACACTGCTGATGTTGGTAGCTTCGTTTTGCAAGCCAGGCCAAACCGGTGGAATCGAAACCATCCTAAACGCCTATGCCCAGGCTATCGCCCATGAATACCGCTTCTTTTCCTATGGCGACGCCATGCTGATAGAATAACGCGTGAGATTTATTGCCGATTGCGTCGGGTGGCCCAATGGTAAAACCAGAATTTAATCTCGGACAAATCGATTCCTAATTCGGACTTCTAAATTCGTCATTTGCTGTTTTTTATGGTATGCTTGCCCGCGGTTACAACTAGGAGTTTGTCATGTTGCAAACGAATCATCCTCTTCGTCGTGCGCGTTGGATTTGGCCTGGTCGGTGGGACTGCCCGCGTAATGTTTACGCCCAGTTTCGATACGATTTTTCCCAAGCGGAGTTACCCGGGCGGGCGAAGTTTTATATCTCCGCTGACCAGTGCTACAAGCTCTACGTCAATGGTCTATATGTTTCGCGAGGCCCGGCTCGGGGGCACCAAAAAAACTGGCCTTTCGACACGGTAGACATCGGGCCGTATCTCCAAAGCGGGCGAAACTGGATAAGCGTTGTCGCTTACAATGCCGGGGTGAGCACGTTTCAATACATCCACCAGACCGCAGCTGGCTTTATCTGCGCGGGCAGATGGGAAGACATGGAAA
>JAOZNE010000181.1:0-4258 GCA_029933955.1 Phycisphaerae bacterium | reverse complement strand
AAGAATGAGAGGGATTCAACATTTATTTATGGATATGCTATTGGAGAGAAAACTGATGATATTAATGATGATGTTATTGTTTTAATTGATAGAGATGGGGATAGAAAGTTTGATTATGATGCTTCTCACGGGAGACTTGCTCCAGGGTCACTAGATGAGATAAGGAAGATGTCTTTAGGAGAAGTTACACTTACAGATGAGAGTGCATATGATGGAACAACTCTTGGTGGAATTAATGTTATTCCAGAACCAGCAACTTTGGCTTTGCTTGGATTAGGTGGGGCGGGATTAGCAATAAAGAGGCGAAAGCGGAAGTAGGCTGGGTGCATAATTTCATAGATAAAACCGGGAGGCTCGTTTCGGGTCTCCCGTTTTTTATATCCAGATCGCAGGCCATTTAATCAGGGCACGAATCCCCTCCCGTGTCATTCCCTGGGTATTGGGCATTGGGTATTGGTCATTCTCTGGGCATTGGGTATTCGGGCCTTGGTCATTCTTTGACGCAACATTGTCAAAACTCTGCCCGAGTGTTATAGTGGGAAAATCTGCTAATGCGTTGTCAGAGGAGCTTGGCTATGGACGGTTTTGTACATCTGCATGTTCACTCGCATTACTCGCTGCTCGACGGAGCGGGGAGTACCGCTGGACTGGCGCGTGCTGCCAAGGCCGCTGGCATGGACGCCCTGGCCTTGACGGACCACGGCAACCTGTTCGGGGCGGTCGATTTCTACGACGCTGCCAAGCGCGAGGGCATCAAGCCTATCCTTGGCCTGGAAGCCTATATCTCGCCGACGACCAGGCAGGACAAGTCCATGGGCAACCAGACCACCGCCTGCTACCACATGGTGCTTTTGGCGATGAACGACGCGGGCTGGTTGAACCTCAAAAGGCTGTCCAGCCGATCGTATATCGAGGGGTTTTACTACAAGCCTCGGATAGACCGCGAGCTGTTGCGGGAGTTCAACGAAGGCCTAATCTGCACCACCGCATGTCTCGGCGGCGAGGTGCCCTCAGCCCTGCTCGGCGGGGATTACGAAAAAGCGAAAAAAATCGCGGCGGAATATCTGGAGATTTTCGGGCCTGAGCGGTTCTATATCGAGGTTCAAAACGCCGGGCTGGACGAGCAGACACGCACGAATCCAGACCTGGTAAAAATCGCGGGCGAGCTTGGCGTGGGCATCGTCGGCACGAACGATGTGCACTTTGTCCAGGCTGAGGACAAGCCCTCGCACGAGGTGCTGACCTGCGTGTCGACGGGCAAGACCCTGGCTGATACTCAGGAAGCAATCCGCACGGGCCAAAAGAAAATGGTCTACTCGCCCGAGCTGTACCTGCGAAGCCCAGAGGAAATGCGCCACGCCCTGCGCGAGTTCCCCCAGGCTTGCGACAACACGCTGAAAATCGCGGAAATGTGCAACCTCGATCTGAAGTTCGACAAAACATTCCTGCCGGTTTTCCCCGTGCCGGAGGGCTTGACTGACGACGAGCACCTGGCCAAGCTGGCCTGGGCGGGCCTGGGCGAGCGATTCGCCGGGCGGGAGATTCCGCAGGAGTATAAGGACAGGCTGACCTGGGAGCTGAAGGTTCTCAAGGACAAGGGGTACAGCTCGTATTTCCTCATCGTCAACGACCTCGTCGAGTATGCCCGTCAGCATTCGATACCCTCTGCTCCGCGTGGTTCGGGCGTGGCGACGCTGCTGGGCTATGCTCTGAAAATCGCGGAGGTCGACCCGCTGGAGTATGGGCTGTTGTTCGAGCGGTTCACCGACCCGCAGCGAGAGGAAGCGCCGGATATTGATATCGATATTTGTCAGGAAGGCCGGGCTAAAATTATTCAGTATGTGCGCGACAAATATGGCCACGTCGCGCAGATAATTACTTACGGAACCCTCAAAGCCAAAGCGGTTCTCAAAGACGTAGGCCGAGTTCTGGATGTGCCGCTGAGCGAGGTCGACTCGATAACCAAGCTCATACCCGACGGGCCTGGCGTTACGCTGGCCAAGGCTCTCAAGGCTGATCCCGACCTGCAAAAGCTATGCGAATCTGACGCGCGTTTCGGGCAGATGCTCGAGCATGGCAGAAAGCTCGAAGGCCTTTGTCGGCACACCGGCATTCATGCCGCGGGGGTCATCGTAGCTGATGTTCCGCTGGAAGATGTCGTGCCGCTTTACCGCCAGGCCAACAGCGACGATGTCATCACCCAATGGGACGGCCCGACCAGCGAACGGGCTGGTCTGATGAAGATGGACTTCCTGGGCTTGCGGACGCTGACGATTATCCAGCACACCCGCGAGATGGTCGCCCAGCGCATCGGCAAGGATATCGACCCGGAAAAAATCCCGCTGGATGACGACAGCGTATACGAGCTGTTCCGCCGGGGTCATACCGCGGGGGTTTTTCAGTTTGAATCCGAGGGTATGCGTGGCGTGCTGAAGCAGATGAAGCCTGGCAAAATAACCGACCTGATAGCTGCCAACGCTATGTACCGCCCGGGGCCTATGGAACTTATTCCCACCTATTGTCATCGCAAAAACGGCACGGAAGAAGTCCCCTCGCTGCACGAACTGGTCGACGATATCCTGGCGGAGACCTACGGGATCATGGCCTATCAGGAACAGGTCATGCAAGTGCTCAACCGCCTGGGCAAGCTGCCGTTGAACCGCGCGCTTACGCTGATTAAAGCTATCTCGAAAAAGAAACTCAAAGTTATCGCAGCGGAGAAGAGCAACTTTATCGAAGGCGCCGAGGAAAACGGCATTAGCCAGGCTGAGGCCCAGCGACTGTTCTCGCTGATCGAAAAATTCGCGGGGTATGGCTTCAACAAAGCCCACTCGACCCGCTATGCTATCGTCGCCTATCAGACCGCCTACTTCAAAAAGCACTACCCGCGCGAGTTCCTCGCCTCGGTGCTGACCTACGAATGCGGCGACACGGACAAGGTTGTGCAATACATGGGCGAAGCCAAGCGGATGGGCATAAAAGTCCTCCCGCCAGATGTCAACACCTGCGGGAGCAGCTTCGCGGTCGACGGCGAGGCTGTACGCTTTGGCCTCGCTGCGGTCAAGGGCGTGGGCGGCAGCGCGGTCGATGCGATAGTAGCTGCCCGCCAAGAGGTGGGCCAATTTACGGACCTGTATCATTTTTGCGAGTTCGTCGACAGCCGGGCCGTGAACAAAGGAGCCATCGAAGCTCTGATAAAATGCGGCGCGTTCGACTCGCTGGGCGCCCACCGGGCAGCGATGATAGCTGCCCTGGACGGAGCTGTTACCCTGGGGCAGGCTGCCGCGGTCAATCGCAAGAGCGGTCAGCTCAGCTTCTTTGGCCCCGGCGGAGCACTAGGCTCTGAGGAGTCTGCCGCCAAGGCTGCCCCGCGGTTCCCGGATGTCGCGCCCTGGAGCGAGACGCAGCTGCTAGCTGCGGAAAAAGACACGCTGGGCTTTTATGTTTCGAGTCATCCGCTGGTGAAATATGGGCGCGAGCTGACGTCGCTTTCGTATCCGCCTGGCGTCTCCCTGGCCAGGCTGGATCGCGAGCCTGGCACCTACCCGCACGACAGCCGTATTCGCATTGGCTGTATGATTCGCTCGGTGCGGAAGACCGTTACCAAAGCCAAGGGCGAGAAAATGGCGATGGTGGTTTTCGAAGACCTCACCGGCAAGTACGAAGCTGTGGTTTTCCCGCGGGCGTATCAGAAGGTGGGCCATCTGCTTTCGCCCGAAGCGTTGGTCTTCGTTACAGGTTCGGTTGGTCGAGACCGCGACAGGCCTAACATTATCGTCGATGAAATCACGCCGATAGACCAGGCTCTCGAGTCGTTCATCGGCGGGTTGGAGCTTCGCCTGCCAGAGTCGGACCAAGCGGGCCTGTCAGCCAAAATCGCGGCTGCGTTGCGGGCTAGTGCGGGGCAGTGTCCGGTTCATGTTTTGGTCAGACCAGACCATAGGCCTGATGTGCTGGCGGAGGTTCGCGTCGGGCGAGAGTTGTACGTTCAGCCAACCCGCCCGCTGGTAACCGAGCTGGAAGACTTGCTGGGCGATCAGGCTTTGTTAAAACTTCAGCCTCGCCCCGTAGCAGCTGGGGAACGAAAAGGCGCCCGCCGATGGAACAACAATAACAATAAAAACAATAAAACCCCCGCCAATCAAAACGCCCCCGCCTCAGCGGCAGTAACCAGATTCAACTAGGCAACTAGGCAACAGGCTGAGCTGTGGCGTAGCGGAAAAGCCCGCTGGGCGTGAGAGAAACGAGCGTTTGGGCT
>JAOZNE010000437.1:0-1088 GCA_029933955.1 Phycisphaerae bacterium | reverse complement strand
GTATATACTGTCGGCGTGAATCTGGACATAAAACCATTTCGAATCGGCGATGTCGCCATCGGCCTGCCCGTCGTGCTGGCTCCGCTGGCGGGGTATTCCGACCTGGCCTTTCGCACTATCTGCCGGCAGATGGGGTGCGACTATTGCACCGCTGAGATGGTGCTCGATCGTTGCGTTACCATGCGGAGCAAGCAAAGGCCCGCCATACTCGCAACCGGCGAGGACGACCATCCCCTGGGCGGTCAGCTCATCGGCAACGACCCGGCGGAGATGTCCCGGGCTGGTGAGTCGCTCTGCCGGCGAGGGTTCGATGTGGTAGACCTGAACTTCGCCTGCCCTGTGAACAAAGCGATGAAGCGTTCCCGTGGCGGCAGGCTGATGAATCAGCCTGACCTGGCGGTGGAAATTGTTCGCGCGGTCGTGGCTGTGTGCGACAGGCCCGTTACGCTGAAAGTGCGACAAAAGTTTTTCGACGAGCCGGGCCTGGATAGCGAGGAACATTTCTGGAAAATCGCAGCCGGCGCCCGCCAGGCGGGGGCCGCGGGTATCACGGTTCACGCCCGTAGCGTCGAGCAGAAATACACCGGTCAAGCTGACTGGGATTTTCTGAAGCGCGTCAAGGCCAGGTTCCCGGACTGGACTGTCATCGGCTCGGGCGATGTCTGGACACCCTGCGATGCGCTGCGGATGCTGAGCGAGACGGGCGTCGATGCCGCATCTGTAGCACGGGGGGCAATTGGCAACCCATGGTTCTTTCGGCAGGTGCGGGATATCATCGCTGGGCGCGAGCTATATCAGCCTGACCTGGCGGAGCAACGGCGGGTCTTGCTCGCCCACACAGCTGGGGCGGTGGAACTCTATGGCCCGCTCAAAGGCCCGCGGATCATGCGGAAGTGGGGCATCAAATACGCCCGCATGCACCCGCACCCCAAACAGCTCCGCATGGCCTTCGTAGCAACAAAAACCCCGCAAGATATCCAAACGGTCATAGACCAATACTATCCGTAAATGTAGCACAGCCGCCCTCGGCTGTGGTTTTTAACAGCCCCGGTGCCGTGGTTGCGGTGTTTGCAACCACGTTTATTGGG
>JAOZNE010000180.1:0-4264 GCA_029933955.1 Phycisphaerae bacterium | reverse complement strand
GACTACTTCGCGCTGTAGTACTATGGTTGGTTGGTCTAACCCTGACCCGGCATGGATGGTATTGAAGTTCTCTGAGAAAAGTTTTCCGCTTAGCACATAGCGGGATAGGTCCCCACTCGCTACCGAAAGAAACGGTTCTTTTGCCACAAACCAAGCCAAAATCAGAACAGGCAGCATGAGAAAAACCGCAGCCAACGATGGTAGTTTCTGATGAACATTTTCTAGAAATCTATTAAGAAATTTCATAAACACTTAACCATAAGTATTCGGTAGTCAGTTATCAGTAAAACCAAAAAAGAGTTGGATAGCATAGCTACCCGCTACTTGTTTATTCAAAAAAACCTTTCGCGTTTTTCGTAGTTTCTTTTTTTGCTGTTACTGATAACTTTTTCCCTATTCCCATGGGAAGGGTTGGCCTGTCAGGCGGGTGAATGCTTCGATGTATTTCGCGCGGGTTTTCTGCACGATATCCGCAGGCAGTGGCGGAGCTGGGGGGGTGCGGTCGAACTTTATTTTGTCCAGATGGTTCCGCACGAATTGCTTGTCGAAACTAGGCTGATCCTTACCGGGCTTGAAGGCGTCGGCAGGCCAAAACCGCGAGGAGTCCGGCGTGAGCAGCTCGTCTATCAGCATCAGCTCGCCGTTTTCGTCCATCCCAAACTCGAACTTCGTGTCAGCTAAAATCAAGCCACGCTCGCGTGCATACTCTCGCCCCTTGGAATACAGAGCGATGGAAACGTCCCGCAAACGGGTTACAAGCTCCACGCCAGCTGCGTCGCAAGCCTGCTCGAACGAAACGTTTTCGTCGTGCTCGCCCTGTTCAGCTTTGGTAGCGGGGGTGAAAATCGGCTCGGGCAGCTCGCTGCATTGCTTCAGGCCGGCGGGCAGGGCCAGGCCACAGACTGTTTGCGATTCCTGATATTCCTTCCATCCGCTGCCAGCCAGGTAGCCTCGCACGACGCATTCGATGGGGACGACCTTGGCCTTTCGGCAGAGCATGAATCGCCCGTCGAGTTCTTCTTCCGTCCGCAGGTCTTCCGGGAGGTCTTTCATAGCTACGGACACCAGGTGGTTCGGTATGATATCGCCCAGCTGTTCGAACCAGAACGCGCTTATCTGCGTCAGCACTCGGCCCTTGTCCGGGATGCCGTTTGGCATGACCACGTCGTAGGCGCTGATGCGGTCGGTCGCCACCAGCAGCATGTGCTCGGGCAGCTCGTAGATGTCGCGAACCTTGCCGGCTCGTTTGGGATAGTTTCCAACGGAGGTCGTCAGCAGTGCGGTCGTTTTCATGTTATTTCTCTCTTAGAGGATTTGTAGAATTCACAGCCAATCAGCCTGTCAATAGAGTACAGACCAAGGGCGAGCAAGTCAAGACGCTACCAGAATTGTGTGCCGGTTGATTGGTTAACTAGGTGCCGTGGGAGTGAAAAGGGAAAAAGTTTTCAGTAGTCAGTTATCAGTAATAAAGTAGATGCTAAAATGTGTCCATTTACCCTGGTGCCGATCTTTGAGATGATGATTGAGTCGCCTCTTGAGGTTGTTTGCCAGGCCAACATAATAAAGATTTTTGGTAACCGTTCACGCAAAAACAAGAACTTAGACACAGATATTTAAAACGGCGAAAAACACGAAAGAAAAAACAAAAAACTTCATGGTAAACTTTGTTTTTTACGATAATTCGTGTTTATTAGTGTTCATTCGTGGTTCTTTTCTGTGAACGGTTACGATTTTTGTTTCGGTAGAAAGCGTAAATCCCCTGCTTGCCCTTAATTTCTTCTGTAATGGCTTCCTTGAATTTTTTCAACAGCCCGGCAGAGACCTATTCCAAAAAACCTGCAACAATCGGGTTTTCCGAGACTAGGTCATCATTGTATCCTGTTTTTCACCGGGAAGACTCACTTTACCTTACCCGCCTGGGCTGGCGGGGCGGTGTTTAGGGGGATTCTGCCTGATTGGGTAACCAGGGGCAGGGCTAGTTTTACCTGGTTCATTTCCAGGGTCGCGCCCGTTGCCTGGGCCAAGTCCAGCAAGCCTGTGTTGTAGCGGACTATCGCCCGGATGACCGACTGCTGGGCTGCGGCTACCTGGGCTTGGGTGCTTAGTTTCAGGTCGAGAAACTCCGGCGTGAGTTTGCCTCGGATTTTTTCCATGTCGTTGAGAGCTTTGAGCTTGGCCCGCGAGGCTGCAAGATTTTTCGTCTGTATCCGGTACTCTTCGTACCTGCTGCGCACCTGCCTAATCCGCTCGCGGACGACCTGTGCTATTTTGTCCGCGGAGTTTTGCATCTCCGTTATCAGCTGCAGCCTTTGCAGTCGGCTTTGTGCCAGCCTGGCCCGGGCAGAGCGGTTGCCGATGGGATATTCAAACTCCAGCCCGGCATGATAGCTGGTGAAATTGCCCGAGTACACGTCGTCCCAGACCTGGCCTCGCCTGCTGGTCGATCCGCCATTGAGGCCCACGCCCGCGGTAAAGTTCAACACTGGCAGCAGCTCGTTTTTGGCGACCTTAACGTTTATCTCCGCCTGGTCGATAGCGTAGCGAGCCTGGGCCAGGAGCGGACTTAGACGCAGAGCGGTCAATAGCTGATCCGCAGTGTCTATCTTCACCGGCAACGGAGTAATCTCGGTGGTCGGCACAAGCTGAAAGTTTTGCAGCAGGTTCAACTGACTGTCGCCCAGCAGGCGAACCAAACTATCCTGAGCGTCTTGCAGCGACTTGCGAGCTTCGATCATCACAGCTTCACGGTTCAATACCGCGGCGAGAGACTGCTTGACCTGCACCTTCGTCGCGTCGATGCTAACTCGACCCATGACCTGCTTGTACGTTTTGCGGGTTATCTCCAACAGCTCAGCGACGATCTCCACATCTCGCCGAGCCTGGATCAGCTGATAGTAAGCCGTCATGACTTCGGTGATTGTCTGCTCGACCTGTTGGCGGAACTGGGCAGCGGAGATTTTATAATTCAGCCGGGCTATTTTCAGCGCAGCGAGGTTGAACTCAGGCCAGGCGTTTCGCAGCAAAGGCTGAGTTACGCTCAAAGCCAGGTTCTGCTGATACCAACGGTTGGCCGAGTCCGTGGTTCTGTCGTCCCAGCTGCGTGAGAAATTGTTGCTCAGCTCCCAGTCCGCGCCAGTAACGGTATGCTGACGAAGTCCGACCTCCATGGTTCGCAAGCCTTGTCTGCCCTGAACCACAGGCCCGCCGCGATGGGCCTGGGCGGTGGATGTCGAGCTGTAACCCAGCGAGCCGAACATCGTATAGTCAAACGCCGCTGCAGCTTCGACCATCTGCTCGCGGGAAATTTGCGGATTGTAAGCTACTACCGCGATATCGGTGTTAGCTGTCAGAGCGATCATGACCGCCTGCTGCAAACTCAGCTTGATGACATTTCGACCAGCCGAGCCTTTCTCCACCGCCAGGGCGGGCACGTCGGGCGTGGTAGGCCTCATCAGCCCCAGGCCCTCCCCCGGCCTGGCCTGGGGACCCCGCGCAAGCATCGCCTGCTGGAGACGCTGGACGTCGTCCACGTCTATACTGCCCGGGCTGACGCAACCAAATTGGCACAGTGCGACCAGCAGGCACAGACCCGATATAATCCTGACTTTTGTCATGTCTTGACTTCCGACTTCTATATCTATCGGACAGAAGCGGGATTATATAATAGCCTTATCCAGTAAAGCAAGCGGAGAAAAATATTTCGGATTTCGGATTGCTCGTGAAAACAATCCGAAACCCGAAATAAAAAAAGGGCGTCGCTCTATTACGAGCGACACCCAATGCGGCCGAGAGGAGTCGAACCTCCACTTCCCTAAGGAAACAGGCACCTGAAGCCTGCGCGTCTGCCAATTCCGCCACGGCCGCGTTGACAATAGTATACAATCCAAGAGAAACCAATGTAGCGAACTAGCTAATTTTGTCAATCCCCTTTTTTCTCTCAAACTTCCCGATTTTTTTTGAGGGGGTTTTTGGCGTGGTCTAAAAATTAACGCACGCCCCCTGTATATGACGATAAATGGAGTAGTTCAAGACAACCATAAGTCGTTATAGCACAGGGAGGTGCGATATGTTTCGACATCATGCTCTGATAGAAAATCTATCGGCAAATCTGCACGATTTTATCCACCAAATTGGCGAGAATCTCTCCAGGCCCGATAAAAAATTCCTCCGCGATGGCTTTATCGGGCTTATCCGGGCTGGTAAGCCCATCGCCTGGCAGGGCGACTTGTGCCGCTGATGATACTGACAAATCTCCCGGTTGAGA
>JAOZNE010000022.1:0-15575 GCA_029933955.1 Phycisphaerae bacterium | reverse complement strand
TCCTGGCCTGGAAGGCTGGGGCTGAGAATGACCCTTGGAACCTGATCAACCAACCCGCATTGCGGGGGCAGTTGCGTAGGAAAGCGGAGCTGACCCTTCGTCGCCAGCGACGAACCGCCAGGCCGCGCCCCCGCGGCCTTTTTTTATATAACCGTTCACGGCTGCGCAAAAAATCACCATGAAGGACATGAAGAGCATGAAGTTCTTTTTTTTGTTATTAAAAAAACGTAATCGTTTACAGTCTTTCAATAAATTTTGAAGAGTTGTAATAGAATCAAAGTGCTTGTTGCTGCTCGGCCTGAAAGGCCAGGATAACTTAGCCCTTCGGGCTGTAAAAAAAAGCGTAAATGGTTACGATTAAACTTATCAAAAAACATCTATGCGATCTTTATGTTCTTTCGCGGTAAATTTTTTGTTTTTCAATTAGTGTTCATTAGTGTTCATTCGTGGTTCTTATACCCCGGTGGCCTTTTTTTATTTGGAGCAGAAATATGACGCAGTATCAACAAGCCCGCGAGGGTATTATCACGCCGGAGATGACCCGCGTAGCCCAGCGGGAAAATCGCTCGGCGGAGTTTATCCGCGACGAGGTAGCTGCGGGCAGGGCGGTGATTCCAGCCAATCGTCTTCACCTGAGCGGCACGGCCCCTGGCGGCGTGGGGCTGGACCCGTGCGGCATCGGCCGGGCGCTGACCACGAAGATAAACGCCAACATCGGCGCATCGCCATCCCATAGTTGCAAGGAAGAAGAGCTACTGAAACTTCAATGGGCGGTCAAGTACGGAGCCGACGCTGCGATGGACCTCTCCACCGGCGGCGACCTCGACGAGACGCGTCGATTCCTCATCAGCCAGTCGCCCGTACCCATCGGCACCGTGCCGATTTACTCCATGATAACCGACAAGCCCGTCGAGGAACTCACCCCGCGGGACATCTTGGACACTGTCGAAACCCAGGCTCGACAGGGCGTGGATTTTTTCACGATTCACGCGGGCATACTTCGGCGGACGCTGCCGCTTGCGAAAAAACGCAAGATGGGCATTTGCTCTCGAGGCGGAGCTTTGCTTGCCAAGTGGATGGTTCACAATGGCAGGGAAAATCCGATGTACGAACTGTTCGACGACATCTCCGCGATAATGCAGCAGTACGATGTAGCCTATTCTCTGGGCGACGGCTTGCGGCCTGGCTGCCTGGCTGACGCGTCCGACGAAGCTCAATTTGCCGAGCTGGAAACTCTGGGCGAGCTGGTCGACCGGGCGAGGCAAGCTGGGGTGCAGGTGATGGTCGAAGGGCCGGGCCACGTGCCATTCGATGAGATTCAGATGAACATGGAGAAGCAGCAAGCTGTCTGCGACGGTGCGCCGTTCTATGTGCTGGGCCCGCTGGTTACCGATGCGTTCCCCGGCTACGACCACATAACATCCGCGATCGGCGCCACGGCTGCGGCGGTTCACGGAGCCAGCTTCCTGTGCTATGTAACGCCCAGTGAACACCTCGCCCTGCCCGGGCCTGAGGATGTCCGGGTTGGATGCGTAGCTTATAAAATCGCAGCCCATGCTGCGGATATCGCCCGCAAGTTGCCCGGCGCGCGGGAGTGGGACGATAAAATTTCCGACGCCCGCGCGAGTTTCGATTGGGACGCCCAGTTGGATCTGGCCTTCGATTCGGAGATGGCCCGGGATATCCGTAGCCGAGGCAACCAAACCGATGCCGAGGAGTCCAGCGATTACTGCTCGATGTGCGGACGAGACTGGTGCGCGGTTCGGCTGAGCAAAGAAGCGACCGAGAAACTATAGGTTCCGGGAAAATCGGATGGCGACGACGGGTTCAATTACCAGGCTGGCACCTTCGCCCACGGGGGCGATGCACCTGGGCAATGCGCGGACGTTTTTGCTAAATGCTCTGCTGGCCCGGCAACGAGGCTGGCGGGTCATCTTCCGCATGGAAGACCTCGACGGCCCGCGCGTCCAGCCCGGCGCTGCAGCTCAGGCTGTCGACGAACTTCGCTGGCTGGGCTTGGAGTGGCAGGGCGAAATTGTTACCCAGTCGCAACGCCAGGATATTTATCAGGCCTCGCTCGACCAGCTAAGTAAGGCCAGCCTGGCCTATCCATGCACATGCTCTCGACGGGAGATCACCCTGGCTGCTTCGGCGCCGGCGAGGGAAGACAGGCTCGGCACGGCGCCGGTAGTCTATCCCGGAACCTGTCGCGACAAGCAGGCTATGGGCGAAGCGGTCGATAGCCCTGGCCGGCCAAGGGCTTGGCGGGTGAGGGTTCGCGACGAGACGATAAACTTCGAGGACAAATTCGCAGGGCTACAATCGTTTAACCTCGCGGCGATCTGCGGCGACTTTATCGTCTTTCGCAACGAAGGCCTGGCTGCTTATCAACTGGCGGTGGTGGTCGATGACGCCCTGGCCGGCGTGGATAAAATCGTCCGAGGCGATGACTTGTTAGAGTCCGCTGCGATGCAAATTCACCTTCGCAAGCTGCTTGGCATGAGCGGAGAAGTGGAGTATTTTCACCTGCCATTGGTCGTAGGGCCTGACGGCAGAAAACTGGCTAAGCGACATGGCGATACCAAACTTGCGACCTATATCCGCGCCGGGGTCAGCGTCAATCGAATCCTGGGCCTGCTGGGCTACTGGTCGGGCTTGTTGGAGAAGCGAGACGAGGCCGACCTGTCCACACTCCAGGAGCGGTTTGACCTGGAAAAACTAGGCTCAGAACCAATCGTCTTCTCACAGCAGGATGATAAATTCCTGCGGGCATAGCAGCCTTGTTGCCTACGCCGACAAGAGTTCACATATTACACGGATTAAAAAAAATTTAGTGAACCTTCGGTTTCACGGGTTTTTTTGAAAAGTAATCAGTAATCCCCAGCACTTATTTGCGTAGACCCAAAATCGTTGTTCTTTCGCTCGACTTGATCATTTACCGGATGTGGCAAATAAGTGCTGGGGTCATTGGGTATTTTTGGGCCTTGGTCATTTCTCGTCATTTGTTGTTTTTTCTATCGCCTATTTCCGTCATTCGCCGTTTTCCGCGGGTCGTTCTATTGGCAGCTGGATAGTAACTGTCGTGCCGTTTGGCCCGGTCGTGAACTCGACCGTTCCTCCGTGCATATCGACGAAATGCTTGACGATAGCCAGGCCCAGGCCCATGCCGCGTTTGCCGTAGCCGCTCTTGCCAGTGGAATGTTTCAGAATGTCCGAACCGCTATAAAACGGGTCGAAAATGTGCGGCCTGTCAGACTCGGGTATGCCAGGGCCTTCGTCGGCGATTTGAATCGCGACGTATCCGCCCAGCCTGCGATGCACCGAAACTTTCACCTGCCCCGCGTTGGGTGTAAACTTGATAGCGTTCATCACGACGTTCTCTATGGCGTCGCGAAGTTTATTTTTGTCAGCCTGGATAATGGTGTCCCGCTGGCCCGGCTCGATAATCAGCCTTTGGTTCCGCCGTTCTATCCAGGGCTTGGCGTCGGTGTAAACTTCCTCGAGCAGCTTGGAGACATTCACGTCCTGGTAGTTCATGTCATTCGCCAGGCTTTGTGCGGGGATGAGCTTGAACATGGCCTGGATAATTTCGTCCAGCCGACCGGCTTTGAACCCCATCGTGTCGATAGCTTTGTTCAGTCGCTCGGCGTCTTGGCAGGTTTTCATGAGGGTAGCCATGCCTACGATATAGCTCACCGGCGTGCGAAGTTCGTGTCCCGCGATGCGAATGAAATCTTCCTTTAGCCTGTTGGCTTCGGTGAGTTCGGTGTGCGACTTTTGCAGCTTGCGAACCATGTTGTTGAAGTCGTGGGCCAGGTCGTCTATCTCGTCCATCCCAAACGCCCGCGTGCCAGCCCAGCTGGAATCAGCCCGGTGTTGCAGGTCGCCATGGGAAACCCGTCTGGCACTTTGCCCAATTTTGCGAATTCGATTTATCAGGCTACGGTCTATCAGCAGCACCCCGCCGGAGAACAGCAGGCCGATGCAGATAATCCCGATGAGCAGTATCAGAATGCTCAGCCTGACCAGGCCATACTGAACGCTTGCCTTGTCTATGTCCGCTACGAGCGTCCAGTGCGACATTTTCACGGGTATCTGGCCGATGCTCTCGGGCATGCGGACTGGGGCGTAGGCCTGAATTTTGTCGTCGTCGGTCGTTCGCCAGGCCCCGCCGGGGGGGGAAGCTATTATGTGTCGCCAGTCTCCGATTCTCTCGGTCATGGGCTTGGCCCGACCGGCCAGGATATCCTGGCTGTGCAGAATGAACCCCTTGTCGCCGACGACTTTCATCGTCGCCCTCCCGCTGCCGAAGTCCAGATTGCAGTCGGGAAGCCATCTGCTGATGTCCATCACAACCTTGGTTACGCCGAGTACCTTGCCTTTGACCATGATGGGGATGCACAGATCGACCCCCCAGACCTTCGCGCTGCGGTCGTAGTTGACTCGCGGAATATACACCTGCCCGCGCCCCTGGTTGTAGCATTGCAGCCACCACGACTCGTCGCCCTGGTAGAAATCCGACGTCCGCCCGGTCGCAGCGACCAGCTGCCCGAACCTGTCTGTTACGAGAAGTTCCACCAGCACGGTATTTTCCCGCATAATACTCCGGAGAACATCGGCTGTGGGATTGTCCAGAGCTTCTCGCACTGGCCCCTTGTTGGCCGGCAGCAGGGGCCAATGCTTGTCCAGCCTGGCCAACTCCTGTGAGCTGCGTTTTTGCTGTACCTTGCCAAGCCCGTCAAGCACCAGCCTTCCGTGCAGGGCGATTTTTAGCAACTCGACATCCTTGATCAGCTCGAACCGCATTACGCGAGATTCGCTGGTAACAAGCGAGAGAATCCCCTTGCCGAAAATCTCGTTACGGAGTCGGCCCGTGCCAATGACAATAGTCAACAAGGCAGCGAGCAGCGGAAGCAAAGCCACCGCCACGAGAAGCACCACCAATTTCGTACGAATGCCAACTTTCATTCGAAAGCACCAGGCTCCAGCGTAAAAAATTTTATTTTAACGGTTTGCCCCGCAAATGCGACACTTTTTTGTTTTTCTTTTTTTGTGTAGCACAGCCGCCCTCGGCTGTGGTTTTCCTGCATGGATGTCCCGTCCATGTTTCTGTTCTGGATAAGGGTGACGGAGTGGCGAATGGCAAAAAAATGGCACAGCCACTCTCGACTGTGCCACACCTTTTAAGTCTTGTCAGCCATCTTCTGCTACATGTCCGACATCTTGACGACGCTGTTGGTTTCGTCGGACTTGTAAGCTGCGAAGACCACAGCCACGTCGTCCCGGGCATTTTGCCCGCTGACGTGCGGAGCCTTCTTGCCTTGCACCGCAGCCACGAAATCCGAAACCGAAGCGTGGTACACATCGTAATCCGGATACTCGTCTTCGACGAACCACTCATTGCCGCGGCGAACCATGTCCTCGAGCATATTGTCGGGTACCGGCTGATGCCAGATATCCTCCAGCCAGGTCTTCCCGGCCAGGAATTCGTGCGAAGTTACTCTGCCTTTGTACTTGTCGTTCTTTCGGCTGGTGATCCTAAGACTACCGACTTCGTAGCAAAAATGACCGCCGATGCGATGATTGGAATTGTCGATAATCGAACCTTCCGTGCCCCAGATCATAAAGCGAGGTTGATCCCATTCGGGCAGGCCTATCGTGTTCCAACTCTGAATATAGTTGGAGACGATGCCGTTTTTGTGCGTAGCTGTGATAAGAGACGTCTCGTCGCCTTCCCAGTATTTTTGCGGATTCATGCAGCGGGCGTAGACCGTCTCGACGTCGCCGCCGAGGAAATTCATCACGGCGGTGTTGTGAACGCCACGGTCATACAACACGCCGCCAGCGTTGCCATCGAGTTTGCGACGCCAATCGTAGGCTGGGTTAACCGTCGTAAGCTCCGCCATCCAGTACAGGTCGTTTATCATTATCATAAACGGCGTGCCAATGTCGCCAGCCTCCATAACCTCCTTGGCCTTGAGAATGGCAGGCTCGAACCGGAAGTTTTCCGACACAGCCAGAACCTTGCCCGCCTTGTCCGCCGCAGCGATCATCTTGTCCGCTTCTTCCAGCGTATTGGCCATCGGCTTTTCCAGCAGCACATGCTTGCCCGCCGCGAAGGCTCGCTCGCAAATTTCCAGATGCAAATCGTGCGTCAGGCAAATATCCAACGCGTCGATGTCCTTGCGTTCCAGCACTTCGTCCAGCGTGTCGATAATCTCGCTGACTTCAAACTGCTGGGCAAACTTCTCGGCCTTGCTGCGGGTGCGATTGAAAATCTTCAGGTCAACGCCATCGCAACGGTTATAGCCAGCTGCGTGCACGCCGGCAATCATGCCGGTTCCTACGATACAAACTGTTGTTTTTTTCTCTGACATTTTTGTGTCTCCAATTATTAGTGATATTTTATTAAACGGTACGTTACTTATTCGACAGGTTGACGACGTTGTTATTTTCGCTGGATTGATAGGACGCCAGCACGAGGGCTACGTCGTCCCTCGCGTTTTGGCCGCTGACGTGCGGAGCCTTCTCGCCTCGCACAGCCCGCACGAAATCCAAAACCGACGCATGGTACACATCGTAATCCGGATACTCATCTTCGACGAACCACTCGCTGCCACGGCGGACCATATCGCTGATCATGTTGTCGGGAACCGACTGATGCCATATCCCCTCAAGCCAAGCCTTGCCCGCAAGAAATTCCTGTTGCGAAACCCGCCCAGCGTAGCTTTTGTTCAGCCTGCTTGTAATTTTCAACCCCGCCATCTCGTAGCAATGATGCCCGCCAAGCCGAACGCTCTGATGCTCTACGATCGAGCCTTCCGAACCCAGCACCATGAACAGCGGCATGTCCCGCCATAGGTGTCCCAAACTATTCCACGTGCTCGTGTAATTCGAAACAATCCCGTTGCAGTGTCGGACAGTGAGAACCGACGTCTCGTCGCCTTCCCAATATTTTTGCGGATTCATACAGCTGGCGTAGACGGTATCAGCCGGGCCGCCAAGATAATTCAGCAGGGCCGTCAGGTGGACGCCGCGGTCGTAGAGCACGCCTCCAGCGTTGCCATCGAGTTTGCGACGCCAATCATAGGCTGGATTCACCGTCGTAATTTCCGCCATCCAGAAATATTCATTGACGACAATCATAAACGGCGTGCCGATGTCCCCAGCTTCCATAATCTCCTTAGCTTTGAGCACCGCAGGCTCGAATCGGAAATTTTCCGAAACCGCCAGCACCTTCCCAGCCTTGTTCGCCGCAGCAATCATCTGGTCCGCTTCTTCCAGCGTATTGGCCATCGGCTTTTCCAGCAGCACATGCTTGCCCGCCGCAAAGGCCCGCTCGCAAAACTCCAGGTGCAAGTCGTGCGGAACGCAGACGTCAAGCCCCTCTATATCCTGCCGAGCGAAAACGTCGTCCTGAGAATCGAGTATCTCGCTGACTTCGTACTGCTCAGCAAACTTCTCAGCCTTGGCTCGGTCAATGTCGAAAACCTTCAGGTCGACATTCTCGCAACGATTCCAGCCCGCCGCGTGAACCCCGGCAATCATGCCGGTCCCGACAAGGCATATAGTAGTTCTGTCTTCAGCCATCCAATGCGTCTCCGGTGAAACGGTAAAACTAAATCTATAATCGGCCAGCTATCGCCTGCTTCAGCTCGGCGTCTTTGATCGAATCCACATCTATAAGTTCCGCTACGCCGGGATACTCCAGCACGGGTTTTATTACGCAATCCTCCAGCGATGTGATAATCTCGGCGAAACTTTTATGCGTCGCAACCGAGACGCCCTCGAGCGTGCGTCGGCTGGCTTGCTGCGACTCTTCGCGGTGCGGCGGATAGCCCTTGCCGAACTCCGGCAGCGAAAATAGCCTGTCGAAAATGAACTTCAGGTTGATGTCTCCAGCCCAGCCATACCCAACCAGCAATGCAAGCGAGATACAGTTGCCGCCGTTGATTTGCCCGAACAGCCAGGCGTCCAGCGGGGTTTGGATCAGGCCACACGCAACATTGGGATACTGTAAGGCTGAGTTCAAATAACCCTGCCCGCTGCCGCAGCCGCCGACGACCAGATCCACCTTGCCGAGGTTCAGCAACATTGCCGAAAGCAGCCCGGTGTGGATATAGGTCATCTCCGGGTCGCCGCCGGAGGAGGTCATACCAGCATTGATAATATCATGGCCTCTGCCTTCAAGAGCAGCCAAAACATCGGCGTTCTTGTCCGCGGCACTCGTTTCGTTAATAACTGCAATTTTCATTTTCTTATCTCCAATTCTAACTTAGTCTTCGTCCCAGTAGCGTTCGGTGATAACCTTGTCTTCGGTGAAGAAATTGATTATCGCCTTGCCCTGGGTCTTGATGTCCGCCCACTGCGAATCTTTCAATCCACCAAACGGCAGATACGCAACCGGAGCTGGGATGCCGATGTTAATGCCTATCATTCCGCACTCGACTTCCAGCTTGAACTTGCGGGCGTAATAGCCATTCTGCGTGTAAATAGAAGCACCATTGCCATACTGGTGATCGTTGATAATCCCGATTGCCTCATCGAGCGAGTCGGCTTTGAGGATAACGACGACCGGGCCGAAAATTTCAGTTTTGTGAATTTCCATGCCAGGCTTGACGTCGGTGAAAACAGTCGGGCCGACAAAATGGCCCTTCTCACAGCCCTCTACCACAATACCGCGGCCATCAAGTGCCAGTGTCGCACCCTCTTCCACGCCTTTGTCGATCATGCCGACAATAAACTTCTTGGCGCCAGCGGAAATAACCGGGCCGCATACCATCTGCTCGTCAGCTATCTTTGGATCGAGCGGGTTGGCAACGATAACATCTTTAGAAGCCGCGACGAATTTTTCGCAGATGGTCTTGTACATTTCATCGCCGACCGCGACGATAGCAGAGCTGGCCATGCATCGCTGACCGGCACAGCCGTAGCACGAGGAAACCATGTTGCGGATGACGTCGTCGACCTTGGCGTCGGGCATAGCCACGAGGTGATTCTTCGCTCCGCCCATGGCCTGGAATCGTTTGTTGGTTTTGGCGCATTTCTCCGCAACCTGCTTGCAAACTCCCGTCGAACCAACCAACGAGACGCCCTTGATTTTGTCGCTTTCCATGAAAGTGTCAGCCACGACTCTATTGCCATTCACCAGGCTAAACACGCCCGGGGGCAGGCCGATCTGATCTATATATTCAGTTATAAGCTGCATCGTCAAAGGCACCTGCTTGGAAGCCTTCAGTATAAAACAGTTGCCCGTCGCGATTGCATATGGCAGGAACCAGAACGGACACATAGCTGGAAAATTGAAAGGCGCTATCATAGCGAAAACGCCAATGGGCAGGTTAATTACCTCGCCGTCAATCCCAAAGGACGATCCGATAAGTTTATCGCCCTGCTGAAGCACCGGCATGCCGCAGGCGACTTCGACGTTTTCAAATACGCGTTTCATTTCCGCCTTGGCGTCGGGAATACTCTTGCCCATCTCCTCGGACAGCACGCGGGCAATCTTGTCTTCGTTGACCCGGAGCAGCTCCGCAAGTTTGTACAGCGGCGCGACCCTGCGGGCAACAGGCGTCTTGCCCCATGTTTTATAGGCCTCCGCGGCGGAGTCGATGGCGCGAGTTACTTCCGCTACCGTCGAAAGCGGATTCTTCGCCAATATCTCGCCAGTGCTGGGATTCTCCACGTCAACAAAGCCCGTGTTCTCCGCTTCGACAAACTTTCCGTTAATGTAATTCCTTACGATGTTTTCTGACATTTTTCTTTCCTTTGCAATTGGTGTTCTAAAACTTATGGTTTCAACAATAGTTCCAAACAATTAAATGGTTATTTTCTCGTCTCGCGCGAGATTTTCCGTTACCGTTAATAATAGTCTCTCTCCGCCTGTGATAGACAGTATTTTTTCGACTGGCATGTTTTCCGTCGGCCTCAGATAAAAAATCTGATCCTGGCGAAGTGCCTTAAAATAGCTTTCAAATTGATCCGCACCGTTATCATTAAGCTGCACACCCTTTACGCGATTCCGTTTCGCTATTTCCTCCACATGCTGATCGGAAGATCCGCAAAGATGCTGAATCATACCTTCATAACAATCCGGGACAGACGCGTCGTCCGCATCGGCGACCAGGTCGCCGAAGTTGCTCGGCGAGATCATCTGCGTCGCACAGAGACTCAGCCCTGCGTAATTATAAGGCGTATAAACATAAAAGGCGTTATGGCATCGGATGGTCTCCTGTCCCACCGCCTTGATAAGTTCCTCATAAACCCGCCGCGTTACCCTGGCCACCATATTCAACACCCGCTGAGCTTGCTCCGGATTCATCGCAATTTCCAGAAAGAATCGCTCGCCGAACAAATTGATAGCCACATTGATAGGCGAGCCGACATCCGGCATGCTGATGACAAAACGGCCTTCGGTTTTTCCCTTGATCCATGTTGCCAGCTCGAGGGTCTCTGCCAGGAGCGGAGAGTTGTCCAGGTCTGGCATTTGAAGCTCGGAAACTTCGCACTTCTGCTCCTTCGACCAGAACTGCCCATCGACCCACTGCACATCATTGCCAAACAACGCGTCAATATAATGAGTGCCATAAAAACTAGCCATCTCTATCAGCGGATAATAAAGCGTACTCCCGTCGAGCGATTCGGCAACATTGGCCTGCACCGCTTTGACCTGATTCGCAAGCCAGGCATCGCGATCCTTCTCCAGCATGAGTAACTCCGGCTTCATCTGCCCGAGCTGCTCATGATAGAACCATACCGGCACAAAGTCAGGCCGCTCACCTGCAAAAACTTTGGCGAACTGAGCTTCCCGATACTTTAATTCTTGCCATTGTGATTCCGAAAACATTTCAAACTTCTCCCTAGCCAACTAAGCTTTTCGCTGTTGCAATAATATTTTCCGTGTTGACTCCGAACTTGCTGAAGATGGCTTCGTTGTCGCCGGACTCGCCGAAACAGTCCGGGAAGCCAAGCCGCGTGAGTCTGCATGGAGCATGAGTCGTCAGCACCTCGGCAACCGCTCCGCCAAGCCCGCCAAGCTGGCTGTGATTCTCGACGGTAATAATATGGCCAGTCTCCTTACTGGCTTTGACGATAGCCTCTTCGTCCATCGGTTTTATCGTCGGCATGTGGATCATCCGGGCCTTAATACCCTGTTTTTCCAGCTCCAACGCAGCCTCCAAGGCCTTGGGCGTCATCATGCCAGTTCCGATAATCGTAACGTCGCTACCCTCGCAAAGCGTGTAAGACCTGCCAATTTCAAACTTATGTTTCCCGTCAAAAATTACAGGCACGCCGCAGCGAACCGTCCGCAGATAGGCCGGGCCTACGAAGTCCGTCAGGGCGTAAACCGCCTGCTGCGTTTCGTACGGGTCGCCCGGACAAACGACCGTCATGTGCGGCATGCACCGCATGACTGCTATGTCTTCGACGGACTGATGCGTAGCCCCAGCCTTGCCCGTGGGAATGCCGCCATAGGCTCCATTTAACTTTACATTCAACTTTGGATACGCGATAGAAACGCGAATCTGGTCGATTGCGCGCTTGGCCAGGAACACCGCGAAGGTCGAGACCCACGGCGTAAAACCCATCGTGCTCATGCCCGCAGAGGCTCCGACCATGTTCTGTTCGGCAATACCCATCTGATAAAAACGGTCTGGATACGCCGCTCCAAACAAACCCGTCTGCGTGCTGGCGCCGACGTCGGAATCGAAAACGACCACGTCTTCATTTTTGCCGCCAAGTTCGACCAACGCCTCGCCAAATGCCGCCCGCGGAGCTATCATTTCACCTAATTGCATGTCATGTCCTTTTCTAAAAATATCATCGCCTCTGCGAGAGATGGAAATTTAACAGCAAGAGTCTATTTCAGCCAATGCCCGTACTTTTTCTTCTTCGTTGGGAGCCTTGCCGTGCCATTGGAACTTGCCTTCCATGAACGAAACGCCCTTGCCTTTTACGGTGTGGGCGATAATCGCTACCGGGCCAGACTTGGCGAGGCACTTGGCCTTTTCCATGGTCTCGACAACATCAGCTATATCGTGTCCGTCGCACTCCAGAACATCCCAGCCAAATGCCTTGAACTTCTCGTCCAATGGGTCGAGACTAAGTATTTCCGGAGTCGTGCCGGTAAGCTGAACTTTGTTGTAATCTACAATTCCTATCAAACCTGCCGTTTTCTTCGCGCCGGCATACATTATAGCTTCCCAGTTTTGGCCTTCCTGCATCTCGCCGTCGCCGACCAAAACAAAGACGCTAAAGTCCTCCCCTCGCCTGGCTCCGCCAAGACGCATTCCAATGCCAGTCGACAACCCCTGGCCAAGCGAGCCGGTGGACATGTCGACGCCCGGCGTCTTTATCATACACGGATGGCCTTGCAGCATCGAGTCGATCGCGTCGAAGTCCGCGAGCTTGTCGGCGTGGAAATATCCGCGGTTGGCCAGCGTGCAATAGTAGCCTGGGCTGGAGTGTCCCTTGCTAAGGACAAACCGGTCGCGATCGGCCATGTCAGGGTCGGAAGGGTCTATATTCATAGCGTGAAAGTACAATGCTACGAGAATCTCGACCTCAGAAAGCGACCCGCCAGTGTGGCCACACTGAGCGTCGAAGATGGTGTTGATTATCATCTTGCGAACGCATCGGCAGGTCTGCTTGAGTTCCTGAATTTCGTCGTCCGGCAACTTTTTTGTTTCACAGCAGCATGACATTTGTCTTTCTCCAGTGTTCTTTTAATATCGATTGTTACAGTCCTATATCGTGTCGCATCGCCTGAACTTCTCCGCACCAACAGCCGACGTTCCATCTGCCAAATACGCCCATGCCACCCAACTCGTCCGGGCCAAAATAAACCGGCACATGGATGAGCGAAATCCCGTCGTGGGCCCGGGCCTTACTTAGAGCCGCCAGCAATTCGTCGGTCGAATATCCGCCATGAAAAGCTTTGACGCCTCTAAATGCATTAGCCATTGCAACGTAGTCTACCTCGACGCTGTCGTTGGTTGCGTGATCTTTTCCGAATTGCGCCAACTGCAAGCCGGAGATGGCAGCCATGCGACGATTGTCCATCAGCAGAATACAGCCCTTCGCGCCGTGCTCGACGCCGTCGATGAGAACTTGCGGATTCATCATGAACGAACCGTCGCCGGTAAAGGCCAGGCCATAGAATTTTTTGTCGCCTTGGGCAAGCCCGCCAGCCAGCAGGGCTGAGACCGCGAAACCCATGTAACTGGCTCCTGTATCGGTAAAAGTCCTGCCAAGTTTGTCGTCTTCGACAATCTGAAACCCGTTGGCTTGCACGTCGCCAGCGTCGTAAAACGCCACAGCTCCATTGTCGCGCGCCCAGTTGGCGGCGGCCCTGATAGCCCCGGGCTGAGTGAGAACCTCCCGCCCCATCGCCTCGTCAAACAAGCAAGGTTTTTCGTAGCGACAGTTTTTGAAGGCTTCCCATTCTTGTTTTTTCTCGCGGCAATCGACAAACCACTGCGACTGCCCAGCCGACTTGTCGATGCCTGCTTCTCTAAGTGTCTCTATAAGTTTTCGCAAGGTTGCCGAAATGTCGCCAACAAGGGCTGTCGTTTTATTGTAGTGAGTTGCCGATTCGATGTCGGCGTTTATGTTGATGACATGAGCAGCTTTGGGATAGCTGGTTCTGCTCGAGTCGCTTTGGCAGACGAACCGCGTGCCGATGGCTACGAGCAGGTCGGCCTGGTCCATTGCGTAGTTGCCGCACAGGCTGCCCTTGGACCCGCCGACGGTCATGTTGCGAGGATTCTCGTATGGAATCACGCCCGAGACCAGCGGGCTGGTAACAGCTACGGCGTCGGCGAGTTCTAGAAACTCTGCCAGTTCGCAGCCGGCTGCTCTGGCACCGCCGCCGACCTTGACGACGACGCGAGACGCTGTTTTTATAGCCTCAATCGCCTCTGCATAGCCTGTTGTAGCTGGGCCGATCGCGGGTGGCGCACCGACTGGGAGTTCGTCGAGATTGAAATTTTTGATAACGCTGCATTGCGTATTCATCGGCAGCAGCAGATAGAAAGGCCCGGCGCGATATGGATGTTCCACCGTGTTCAAGCCTCGTCGCAGAGCGGTACTAAGTGCCCCGGGCGTGTGCAGAGCGTAGGCATTTCCCATGGTCTGACACAGCCGCAGGAACAGTCCCTGCTCGTGCTTGGGAATCTGTTGCATGTTCGGGCCTTCGTCTTCGGTGGTCTCCTCGCCGTAAATATGCCACACGCCAACACCATCAGACGCCGCAGCCAGCGACCCCGCCATGGCCTGCAGCGCGCCTGGGCCAATTGAAGTTACGACCGCTGCCTTTTGGTCTGTTACCCACCGCAAAGCCATGGCTGCGTGTGCAGCTTCGACCTCGTTGCGGACGCCGCAGGTTCGCACGACCCCAGCCGCCTGGTAGACCCGCAGCACCTCGCCGATTTCCGTCGAGCCGTGGCCCAGCACGGAAACAAACACCTTTACGCCCTGCCGCAGCAGTCCCAACACGAGTGCCTCGGAAAGCGTCATGTCAGCCCGGCCCGGCAGCGTTCCAGCTGATATAGCCTGCTCGATGTCGCCCGCAGAAGCTATCGCCTCGGCCCGCCTGGCCCGCATTGCAACCAGTTTTCCATATTCTTCCGGTGTCATTGAAAACCCTCTTCCAGAAAAAAACAAAAATTTACCATGAAGCACATGAAGTAGATGAAGTGGTTGTTTTTTTATTTTCAAAAATCTTCAATGTTTTCATGAACTTCATGGTGCAATTAGTTTTTGTGTGAACGGTTATCAGTTATAGTTCTTCAGTTTGATAGCCCAGGTCGGCGGAGATGTTTTTTGCACATTCCTTTACCGCTTTGGCCAATTTTTTTATACTGTTTTTGTCAACCCGTTCGATGGGGCTGGAGATACCTATCGCTGCGACGACCCGTCGGCGAAAATCGTACACGGGGGCAGCCATGCAGCTCATGCCCTCGCGAAACTCCTCGCGGTCGAAAGCTATTGCTTCCAGTTCGATTTGTCGACATTGCTCGGCCAGGTCGTCGAAACGGGTTATCGTATTTTTCGTGTGTCGTTTTAATCGTTGGCCTATAACTTCCTTCAACTCACCGCAGCTCATCCCAGCCAACAGGGCCTTGCCCAAGGCGGTACAGTGCAACGGCTCGGCACTGCCCCAGCGGGTGGTAACAGCTACGGGATTGGAGCCGAATTCGTGGTCGACCAGCATGGCCCCAGCCGGGCCTCGGATGGCAAGGTGGGCGGTCTCGCCGGTCTTTTCCGCCAGGCGGCGAAGATATTTTCGGGCATCTTCCCGGACGTTCCGCCGAGAGGCCAGGCGATTGGCCAGGGCGAACACCCGGCCATCCAACTCGTAGCCCAGCGTCTTGTCGTCCTGTTTGAGGTAGCCCCGGCCTGCCAGGGTCTGGGCCAAGCGATGGGCGGAACTTTTCTCTACGCCCAACAGCTGGGCCAGGCTCGCCAAGCTCACCGGAGTCCGCTGGCTCGCGACGTATTCCAGTATCTGCAAGCCGCGGTCCAACGACTGTATTCGCTGTGTTGTAGCCTCTACCATGGGTCTGCCTTTTGTC
>JAOZNE010000436.1:0-1096 GCA_029933955.1 Phycisphaerae bacterium | reverse complement strand
AATGACGAATTCCGAATGACGAGAAAAAAACCAATGACCAAATACCCAATGTCCAATGCCCCCCTGCCATTCGTTTTTCATTCGTGGTGCGCTGTTTTTGCTTTACTGATTACTGCTAGCTGATTACTGATTACTTTTTTCAAATTCGTGATTCGCTGTTTCTGCTTTTACAAAAAATCCGTTTTCGCGTTTTTTCGTGTATTTCGTAGTTTGCTGTTTTTGCTTCTTTTTTCTTTTTCTTTTCAAAAAATTCGTGTTTATTCGTTTTTTATTCGTGCCATTCGTGGTTCTGCCGTTTTTTTTTGTCAGGAGCAACCCATGCCCATATATTCTCCGGAAGAGACGCTAGCTGCCCGCCGGGCCTTGGGTATTGACGAGGATCGGTTTCCGCGTTCGATAGCGATTATAATGGACGGCAATGGCCGCTGGGCTGAGCGTCAGGGCCTGCCCCGGGTGATGGGACACCGAGCCGGTGCCAAGGTCGTGAGCAAAATCGTCGCCGAGGCCGCCAGGCTGGGGCTGACCAACCTGGCTCTGTACAGTTTCTCCATCGAAAATTGGTCTCGGCCAGCAGAGGAAATCGACGCGCTGATGCAGATTTACGCCGAGCGATTGGCTGGCGAAAGGCCTACGATCATGGCCAACAATATTCGCCTGCGACACCTGGGCCGGCGCGACGAGCTGCCGCAGTCTGTGCTGGACGAACTGGACGAGTCGACGAAAGTTTCCGCGAGCAACACGGGGATGTTTCTGAGCCTGGCTATCAACTACAGCTCGCGCGGGGAAATCGTCGACGCTACCCGGAAACTCGCCGCCCAGGTAGCGGCGGGGCGCCTCAGCCCGGGCGATATCGACGAAGCCATGCTGGGTGAAAATCTCGACACCCACGGCGTGCCGGACCCCGACCTGGTAATAAGAACCTCCGGCGAGATGAGGCTGAGCAATTTCCTGCTCTGGCAAGTTTCCTACTCCGAGTTTTACGCGACGCAAACGCATTGGCCTGACTTCAACGAGCAAGAACTCCACAAAGCCCTGCAAGCCTTCGCCGAACGACACAGAAGATTCGGAGGCCTGGACAATAAATAGTTGACTGGCT
>JAOZNE010000435.1:494-1100 GCA_029933955.1 Phycisphaerae bacterium | reverse complement strand
GAACATATCGTTAAGCCGATTGCGTAGATTATCACACATGGGCTCAGTCAAGTGCGTGTAGATCTGCGTCGAACTGAGGCTGGTGTGACCGAGCAACATTTGGACGAGACGGATGTCAACGCCGTTTTCCAGTAAATGCGTCGCAAACCCGTGACGCAAAGAATGAGGCGTAATGTTCTTATTGATGCCGAGCGAATCGCGGGCCTTATTGAAGGCCCGGCGTAACGACTTCTCGCAGAGCGGCGCTGTACCGTTGCGGTTTGGAAAAAGCAAACGCGGATGTCGGTGGGTTCTCCAGAAGCTGCGCAAGGCCACAAGCAATGTCTGCGGCAGCGGCAGAATCCGTTCCTTGTTTCCCTTACCAATAACGCGTACGATCATCTGTGTTGAATCAATGGATTGCACGGTCAGAGCAAGGACATCGCCGATACGTAAACCCAACACCAGCATGACCGAACAGCAAAGCCGGTAGCTGGGTTTTTGAAGGGCAGCAATCAGTCTGTACCCGTCCTTCCAGGCAATGGGCACCGGCAGCCGTTTGCAGCGGGGTTGGCGGACTTTCTTACGCGTGAAAAGCGACCAGTCGACGCCAAGGGTACGGTAGTA
>JAOZNE010000435.1:0-484 GCA_029933955.1 Phycisphaerae bacterium | reverse complement strand
CAGCTCGTCTGGAAGGTGCCTTTCGGCACCCCCTTTTTATCGCGCAGCCAGAGAACGTACTGCTGAACCTGTTTTTCCGAGAGCCTGTCAGGCCGAATCGTGTAGTGATCCTGCAACTTCACGACCGCGCCGATATAGTTTTGTTGAGTACCGGGGGTGAAACCGGCAAGCTCCATGTCGCGGATCATGCGTTGACGCAATGGCGAAACCTTAGGCTTGGCTTTTGGCTTTGCGATTTGACAATTCTGCTTGCTTTCACACGCTAATTGCTTACCATCTCTTGTAACCATAATTTAGCCTCCATACATAGAGTTAACAAAAACCCCGGCCACTGTGGCCGGGCTGTATGGAGGATAGGAAATCTATGGAAATATGTGGAGCAGGATCAGCGTGCGTTACGAATTGTTATTATGCGGCGTAGCCGCTTAGTCCAATATAGCTTTTCCTGGTGCCGTTAGTCGTCTACCTGCCACCAGTCGTTGTC
>JAOZNE010000434.1:0-1104 GCA_029933955.1 Phycisphaerae bacterium | reverse complement strand
ACTGATAACTGATAACTGTTTTCACGGATGGAGAGAGGCCAGGATGGCTAGGAAAAATAAATCTGGGCGAAGCCCGCGAACTGGAAAATCAGCTAAGTCTCCCAGCGGGCGGGCGGGGCCTGGTTCGGCGACGGATCGTTCGGCGACGGGCCGATTTTGGCGATATAGTCTGACGCTGCTTTTGTTGGGCGTGGTGGTTTTGGCGTGGCTTAGTTTGTTGAGCTTCGACCCGGCTGACCCGCCCAGCAGTGCGATATATCCGCCCAGGTCGCCGGTGGCAAATCGCGTCGGCATCACGGGCAGCTACCTGGCCTACGCACTGCGATACTGGATGGGCGTCGGGTCGTATGCAGCGTTGGCGTTGCTGACGGTCTGGTCTATTGTAATGCTTGTCGGCAAGCGGATATCCGAGGTACCCTGGCGAGTGATTGGCCTGGTGCTGCTGACGGCCTCGTGCAGCGTGGGGGCGTTCCTGCACAGCCCAACCTGGCCCGGCGAGGTCGTCGAAGGCTATGCGGGAATATTGGGCACAGCGACGGGCGGATTTCTGCTGGAAAAGCTCGGCAAGGTCGGCAGCGTCGTCATACTCACAATCGCGTTTTGCATCGGCTTGCTGTTCGTGGCGGACAACCTTATCAAGCAACTCGCCCAGCGAATCCAGTCGCGATGGCGAAGCCGCAAGACGAGTTTCGCCTGGAGCAGGCTTGGCAGAAAGTCGGCTACGACATCCGCTGCTGCCCAGACGGTGGCGAGGAATCTCGGAGTGTCGCGCGTGGCTGTGCCTGGCATCGAGCCTATCAGGCCTACAGCGAAGTTGACGGATCGGCCTGGCGATGCGGGCGGGGATAGGTACGTGCCCAGCCAAGGCCAGGCCAAAAAATCGCCAGGCAAAGACCCCGCGGAATCTTCACCCCCTGCCCGGGGCAAGTCCACGGGCCTGTTTGCCTGGGGCGACAAGACCCCCGCAAAAAAGTCGCCAGCCCCAGCCAAGAAACCTCGCAAGACACCCGCGAAAGTGTCGCAGAAGCAGCGCGACTATGAATTGCCTTCGATCGATCTGCTGGAAGAGCCTGTCGGCGGCTATAACGAAATCGCGGAAGTCCA
>JAOZNE010000433.1:0-1110 GCA_029933955.1 Phycisphaerae bacterium | reverse complement strand
TACCATCGCCTTTGACGCCATGCTCTCTAACATTCACCGCCAACACATTCGCGGCGACCGCCAATACTACCATTAACAACACTACTAATTTCTTCATAACACGATTCCTTTCAGTTTTGTTCTTCATACTTCAATTCCTGTAACCGTTCGCAACTTTTTGCTTTAGCTCCGTAGGAGCGATATCTCAAACTATTCCCAAGGCCAACACAAAGATGTCGCTCCTACGGAGCTAAAAAACACTACGCTGTCTCTTACTACAAAGATGCCGCTCCTGCGGAGCTGTACAGCTACCCCGTTTACTGGTTATGGGGTGACTGTGTTTCATACTTCAATCTCATTAGTTCCACGGGTACCAGCCGATTTCTTCCTGCCAAGTCATATCAACGAAAAGCGGCACTTCGTGTCTCTCGACGTGGCCATCCATATATATAAAGTTCGCCGAGTCGTTGGGATGATATCCACCAATAGAGGCAGCCCAGTTATCCGGGTCCCAGTAAGATCGCCATCCAACATCGATATATCCACGCCCCTTATCTGAACAGGTAATAAAGGCATTGCCACCAGGGTTTTTCCACTTGTCCTGACGAGCGTTTTCATCCATCGGGTTTTTCCCTGTCGGCGTCCCGTCGCCCCAACTGTTCCCCTCCATCTGTCCATTCATGCCATAGCGTCCTCCTTGATCCCACATACCGTATACCGTTGCCGGTTCCTGAGATGGACAGCTAAAAACACCAAACGCACCAGGGTCTTCGAGATAATTCGTCTCGTTGTACACATCCGGACACCAATTCGTTGCGGCCCCCATTTCCACCTCTTCGCTCCCCATCAACATACTGGGAAAAGCCCACCTATCAGCGCCCCCATCCGGCCAAAACGAATAAAACGGAAAATACTCGTGGTCGTTGGCGAAGAACAGGCAGTAGTTTCCTACCGTCCGTTGATTGGACGCGCACACCACAGCCTTGGCTAGTTCCTTAGCGGTCTTCAAGCTGGGCAGGAGAATACTCACCAACAGCGCGATGATGGCTATCACCACCAAAAGTTCGATGAGGGTAAAGCCGCGTAAAATGAGAGTGAAGCCACGCGGGCTTTGATGTCGGGATAACGCGT
>JAOZNE010000179.1:0-4348 GCA_029933955.1 Phycisphaerae bacterium | reverse complement strand
TATTCTCAGGCCTTTGCGGGTCGGTAACCTGCAAGTCGGTAAGAATCAGCAAGCCGTCGCCCAGCGAAAGCTCCGCCTTGCCCAGGTTCACCTCCGCGCCGTTGGCCGAGCCAAGCCCAGATTCGATGCCCGCCCGCACAGCTGAGTCCATATAGAGCATCTGCAAAACAAACATCACTGCGACGACAACGACTACGGCGACAAGGCGACCGATACGAATGAGAGGCTGTTTGATTTTGTCGGGAGCTATTTTCTTGCCGAACGCCACGCGCAAAAAGCCACGGACGACGACGTTTTGCGATATTTTGTCAAGCCGGGCGCTCTTGCCCCTGGCCCCAGCCAGGGACTCGCGGAGCTTGTCCATACCCCTGCCGACGAGCCAACCAGCCAGGCCTCCGACGACGATGATTATCGGCAGCGCGCCGATGAGGCAGTAGACCTGCAGGTCCAGCAAGGCCAGGCCCGGCGTGTCGGCGCAGTACTGCACCAGCCCCGCCAGCCCGGCGTCGTGGATAAGAAAACGTCCGAATTCATACGTCAGCGGTGCGGCGGCAAGGCACAACAGCTTGCCCAGGGCGATGAAGATCGCGCCCATCGCGCCGTTGCTGTTTAGCAGGAAGAACGCCGCGATGAAAATTATGAGCGTCAGATTCACGCCCGGGATCATGCCAATTCCAAAGCCCAGGAATATCCCCAGGAAAACCGCCCGCCTGCTAGCCCCGCCACGCAACACCTTACCGAGCTTGCGAATGAGTTTAATCGGATTCATCGTACATTCCTTCCATATTCGTAAAAAAACACAGCTGAGGGCGACTATGCTACATTAAAAAACACAGCCGAGGGCGACTATGCTACATTCTGAATACTGACTCCTGAATCCTGTTTTCAGAATTCATCCTCGTCGCTGTCCATGGTTTCCTTCCAGATTTCGAGGTTCTCCAGATAGACAGCCGTGCCGCGAGCAACGCATGTCAGCGGGTCTGCAGCGAGGGTTACGTCCAGGCCTGTCGCGTTTGACAGGACGGTGTCCATCCCCAGCAGCAAGCTGCCGCCACCAGCCAGGACAATGCCATTGTCCACCAAGTCCGCAGCCAGCTCAGGCTCTGCCTTTTCCAGTGTGCGGGTAACGCAGTCGATAATCGCTCCGATGGGTTCCTTGAGAGCCTCGCGAACTTCCTCTGAGGATATGTTCGTCTTGCGGGGCAAGCCTGATATCATGTCCCGCCCGCGAACTTCCCTCGTCAGTTCCTGCTCCAAAGGCGACGCCGAGCCGATAGCTATTTTTATCCGCTCAGCGGTTTGCTCGCCGATCATGAGGTTATACGTCCGCCGCATGTGCGAGGCAATGGCTTCGTCCATGTCGTCACCCGCGACGCGGATGGATTCGCATACGGAAATGTCAGCGAGGGAAATAATCGCCACCTCGGTCGTGCCGCCACCGACGTCGACAATCATCGAGCCGGTCGGTTCGGTAACGGGCAACTCAGCCCCGATAGCCGCAGCCATGGGCTCCTCGACGAGGTAAACCTTCCTGGCCCCGGCTCGCTCGGCGGAGTTCAGCACCGCCCGTTTTTCCACAGCCGTGATGCCAGAAGGAATCGCGATGACCACGCGGGGTTTTATCAGCGACCGCCGGCAATGCACCTTGCGAATAAAATAGCTGAGCATAGACTCGGTGATGTCGAAGTCCGCAATGACGCCGTCCTTCATCGGACGAATGGCACTGATCGAGCCGGGCGTCTTGCCGAGCATCTCCTTGGCGACGATGCCCACAGCATTGCCGTTTTGCAGGACGCGGTTCGTGCCCCGCTTGACCGCTACCACGGAAGGCTCGTTGAGGACGATGCCCTGACCTCGGACACAAACCAGCGTATTGCAGGTGCCCAGGTCGATGCCCATGTCCGTCGAAAACATCCCCAATATGGGATCGAAAATCATATCGCGGATTTCCTTTTTCTTAGCCATTCATGGAACACAAAATTCACCATGAAGTACATGAAGAGCGTGAAGTTATTTTTTTGTTTTCTACAAAAAACTCCAAGCCTTTCATGAACCCCATGGTGCAAACCATTTTCGTGTTCATTGGCGTTCATTCGTGGTTTTCCTTGGCCGAACGGCTACTTTTGCCTTAGTGTCGTTACAGCCAGGCCTATCGCCTCGTCGCCTCGCCAGACTCTTGAACCGGACTGAATAAACCTCCGACGCTCATATCATAGCCCGCCGGAGCCTGGCCCATCAGCCGACCAGCTGCGAAGAAAATACCAACCCAAAGGGCGACGATGGCAACTATCATAAGCACGGTATAGACGTTAGGCCCAGCCTTGACTTTCGCAACGTTATCTTCTGTCTGCGTCATGTTTTTTCCCATGTGTGAAACAAATTCGAATATCGTGCTTGTTTTAATTTGCCAAGCTGGATGTAACTTTGTCGCCTCGTTGTGGCGCCAGTCTTCTGTTTACGATAACGCCTGCCGACTCGCTGGCGCCGACGGTTTCGATTTTGAGATGGCCTACGAACTGGTCGCCGCGATAAACTATCAGCTTCATTCCAGTTTTGAGTCCCTGAGCTGAGCCTATATTCACGCTGGCGAGGTTGTCGTCTACGTCGCTAATCGTGCCGGTCAGCTTGATCGCAGGCAGCGGAGCTGAGAGTGTTTGGCCTGGCTTGGATTCCTTCAGCACTTCCAACTCGCCGAGCCTGTCGTTCAGCCTGGTTATCATGTCTTTTTGACTTTGGGCTTTCTCCTGTGTTACGCGGAGGGCCTTCTCCAGCCTTTTGTTCTTGGCCTGCTCAGCGAGGAGCTGACTTTCCAGCTCGATCATCTTCAGCTTGGCTTTGGACTCAGCGTCCCAGGCAGCCTTGAGAGCCTGCTGCTGCTTGTAAAGATATTCCGTAGCCGCCTTGCCCGCGTCTCGGGGCGTAGTAGCACTGGCTGCGAGCTTGCGGTTCAGGTCGGCGATGACCAGGTTCAACCTGCCCTTGTCAGCTATCAGCATAGCCTGCTGGGCCTGGGCCTTGGTCTTCTGCTCAGCGAGCGATTTGCGGAGGTTGTTCAGGTCGCTGCTAAGTTGGCTATTGATCTCGTCCTGACCTTGAGACTTAGCCTTCAAAAGGCTATGGGCCTTTTCCTCGCGATTGTATTTGTCCCGCCAGTTTTGCGGCACCGTTGCCAGGTTTATAAAAACCACCGCTGCAACAAGAGACGTTACCACCAGGAAAACCACGCAAATTTTAGTTAAAATGTTCAATGTAAAACTCCTTAAAGAAAAACCGTAAACCCATGTTCCGCAACAGAGAGTCTATCGGCCTAAAGGCTATAAATCGTCCAGATTTATTGGAATTCTGGTTGCTTCTCGGATATCTTACCAGCCAAATCGACAACAACTACCAAGCTGGGAATTGCACATTACAGCACTGCGAAAAATTACTCACCTGTCCATTCTGCGTTTATTTTTTCCCGAGTCAAGCAAAATTCCAGTGTTTTATCACCCGCGCGTCGCATATCATCTGGCCATGTACAAGAAGCTGTTCAAACGACTCATCGACCTGGTGCTGTCAATAGCCCTGCTGATCATTGCCGCCCCTGCCATGCTGGCCGTTGCGTTGCTCATTCGTCTGCAGATGGGTAGCCCTGTGTTGTTCCGCCAAGCCAGGCCTGGGCTGGGTACCAAAACTTTCACCCTCTGCAAGTTCCGTTCGATGCGACACGCCCTGGACAAGGCCGGCCAACCTCTGCCCGACAGCGACAGGCTCACCCGCCTGGGCATGTTCCTGCGGAAGTTCAGCCTGGACGAACTGCCGCAACTGCTGAACGTCGTCCGCGGCGACATGTCCCTCGTTGGCCCCAGGCCTCTGCTTATCGAATATCTCCCGCTGTACTCCCCGCGACAAGGGCGACGACATGAAGTCAGGCCTGGCATAACAGGCTGGGCGCAAGTCAATGGCCGAAACGCCATCAGCTGGGAAGAAAAATTCGAATACGACGTCTGGTATATCGAGAACCTCAGCTTCTGGCTGGACATGAAAATCCTGGGCCTGACCGCAATGAAAGTCCTCCGGCGCGAAGGCGTCAGCCAGGCTACCCACGCAACAATGGAAAGGTTCACCGGCAGCAAATAAGCTGCAACGCATACTCGCCATGAAGAACATGAAGGACAGGAAGAAGAAAAAAAAGAAAAAGAAAATTTACCGCGAAAGAACACAAAGAACACAAAGAACGCAAAGAGAAAAATAATTAGAAAAGCAAAAACGGAAAAGAATGGATTCCCGCCTTCGCGGGAATGACAAAGAAAAAAAACAGTAACCGTTCACGTTTTTTTTTGCTTTAGCTCCGTAGGAGCGACATCTT
>JAOZNE010000432.1:0-1113 GCA_029933955.1 Phycisphaerae bacterium | reverse complement strand
CACAGCTAGGCGACCTGCACCTGATGGACTATCATGTGCGGGTGGTCAACACCCAGGCTGAGTCCGCAGCCCGCGTGCGAGTTGTGATAGATTGGCGCGACGCCTGGGACGATAGCTACTTCGGCTCGGTCGGCGTGGACGAAAATATCATAGACGCATCCTGGCTAGCCCTGGCTGACGCGGTCGAGTATAAACTGATGAAAGAATAGGGAGCAGGCATGGCTAGTGAACTTGCGACAGTGTATGACCCCCGGGAAATCGAGCGGGAGGTTTATCGCAGATGGGACAAAGCTGGTGCGTTCCAGGCTGAGGCCAGCGATCCGCGCAAAAAGTTTTGCATGGTAATCCCCCCGCCGAACGTAACAGCTCCGCTGCACCTTGGCCACGCTCTGAACAACACGCTGCAGGACGTCCTCATCCGCTATCGTCGCATGCGCCAATACGCTACGCTTTGGATGCCCGGGACGGATCACGCGGGCATTGCGACGCAAACGGTCGTCGAAAAACGCATCCTCGCCGAGCAAGGCCGACGCCGCACGGATTTCGACCGCGATGAATTCGTAGGCTATATCCAGGCTTGGAAAGACGAATACGAAACCCGCATCCTCGCTCAGCTCCAGAAGATGGGCTGCAGTTGCGACTGGCGGCGGACGCGGTTTACCATGGACGACGTTTGCGCCCGAGCTGTGCGCGAAACCTTCTTCAAGCTCTTTGCCGATGGCTTGATTTATCGCGGCAAGAGGCTGGTCAACTGGGACCCAGCTACGCAAACGGTCCTGGCTGACGACGAGGTCGAGCATCACGACATCGCGGGACATTTCTGGTATCTAAAATATCCGCTCACTGAGCCGGTGGAAATTGGGGGGCAGAAAATAACCCATGTTACCGTCGCGACGACTCGCCCGGAGACCATGCTTGGCGATACCGCTGTGGCGATGAATCCCAAAGACCCGCGGGCTGAGTTTCTTGTCGGCAAGATGGTTCGCCTGCCTATCGTGGGCCGGGAGATTCCGATTATCGCAGACGACCATGTCGTGATGAGCGACCCGGACAGCGATAACGAGAAGGCGAAGTTTTCCACGGGTTTTCTGAAAGTTACGCCCGCTCACGACC
>JAOZNE010000178.1:0-4373 GCA_029933955.1 Phycisphaerae bacterium | reverse complement strand
TCGCTCATGGATTATACCTTTCGTAGTTCGTGTTTTGCGGGGTCTTTGGTTCTGTGTGCCCGGGCCAATTTTTGTCGCCCGAAGTCGCCGCATAAGTGTATAGGCCCGGTCGCATCAAAGCAACCTTGCGGGCAAGGGCTTGCGGGCAAGGGCGCGGCGGCGTGGATATCTTGCCCATGTATTTCGGGTAACCGTTCATGGCTACACAAAAATTCACCATGAAGCACATGAAGAGCATGAAGTTCTTTTTTTTGTTAGCTAAAAAAATCTTCAAGTCCTTCATGAGTTTTATGGTGCGATCAGTTTGTGTATATTTTGCGGTACTTTTCGTGGATAGCTGTGAACGCCTACCGTTTTTTACAAATAATTCGTGTTTATTCGTGTCCATTCGTGGCTCTAACGCCCTGAACGGCTACGATTTCGGATTGTGGATTTCGTCTTGGACACGATTGTCCTGGCGGGCAAAGTTTGTTGGCTTGGACACTTTGTCTGAGCGTATAATGACGATGAAAAGACCTCGCAACACAGCCACTTTCGGTTGCCGGAAGAAGTGGTGTGCGTAGGGGCGCGTGGTGCAAAACAGCCGGCGCCCCACCGAGGCCTTTTTTTATGCGCCGCTGCTGGGGGAGTGTGCTCTACTTGCCTACTGCCTCCACAGCCTGGGCGACCTCGGCTGGGGTTATGTCGTCGTAGATGTCTACCTTGCCGATGTCGGTTGGCAGGACCATTCGCACCTTGCCGTGGAGGGCTTTTTTGTCGTGTTGCATTATCTGCCAGATGCTCTCTGCGTCCAGCGGGCTGGTTGTGGTGGGCAGTTGTAGTTTGGCGAGAATTTTCGTAATTCGCCGGGCCTGACTCGACTTGAGCAGCCCGCGGGCCTTTGCGATATGGTTGGCAGCGACCATGCCCAGCGAGACCGCCTCGCCGTGACGGATATTGTCGTACCCCACAAAAGTTTCAATGGCATGGCCTATCGTGTGACCGAAGTTCAAATGGCCTCGCACGCCGGCTTCTCGCTCGTCCGCCGAAACCACCGCCGCTTTGATAGCTACATTGCGAGCGATAAGCCTGGCCATGGTCTCGGCATCGAACGAAAGTTTCTCATCATCGCCCCTGCCGTCGGTCGCGAGCAGTTTTTCAGCGCCAGCTTCGATGAACTCCAACAGCGATTCATCCCGGATGACAGCGTGTTTGACGCATTCGCCCAGACCGTTGCGAAGCTCAGCCAGCGGGAGCGTGCGGAGAGTTTCGACGTCGATAACAACGCAGCTGGGCTGATGGAACGCGCCGATGAGATTTTTCCCCGCCTGATGATCCACGCCGGTCTTGCCGCCGACGGATGAGTCCACGCAGGCTAGCAGACTCGTGGGACATTGCAAAACCCGCAACCCTCGCAAGGCTAACGCTGCGACGAACCCGCCCAGGTCGCCCGCTACCCCGCCGCCCAGCGGGACCACCAATGTTCCGCGGTCGATAGCTGGGCTGTGGGTCAACAGATCGTCCAGCAGCGTCGAAGCGGTCGCCAGGGTCTTGCTAGGCTCGCCAGCTGGGAAGGGTTTCGCTTGCCAGGCCTTCAAGCCCGCAGCTGCCAGAGCGTCGGTTGCAGCACGTCCATATAAGGGAGCCACGTTGCTGTCGCTGATGACCACAGCCTGGCTGGCTCCGATTTCCGACGCCCACTTGCCCAGCTGACCCAACAGGCCCGCGCCCACGCAAACGTCGTAGCTCCGCGAGCCTAGCTCCACTCGTATTTTTTTCATGATGGCTTCTGCTCCTGATTTTTTTGATATTCGTCCACAGCCCTGGCCAGGTCGGGGTCTATCTCGCCTGGCCCATCAACATCATCCCGGCCTGGCTCGGCGGGGGGTTCGTGTCGTAGCGGACGATAATTTCCAAATACGCCCGCCCGGTGTGGCGGAGATTGCCTGAGCTTTCGTTTGAGGAAGATAAGCACCGCCAAGGCCAGCACCACCGCCAGGAGCAATATCCCGCCCCGCAAAGGCCCGGTTACGGATGAGCCAGGCTCGGCGCTGGCTTGGCTTGTCGATAGTTGCCACGCCAATATGACGGGGTATTTCCGTAAAAACTTTCGGTCGCGGTCAGCTTTGACGATGAATTTGAAAAACACTCCGCACAGTTCATAGGCTAGTGGTTTTTGGAACTCAAGCTGACCGTCGCTTAGGACTTTGCTGGGCTTTGGCATATCGGGCGGCTTGACAGCGGAATAGATTATCACCGGTTGGTTTGGGTCTCGACCAGCCAGGCCATAGAGTGCCCAGACGGCTCGGTCGCTGGGCCAGTATGGGCTTGCGGAAATTTTCTGCTCGTCCACGGTGAGCTTCTCGACGCGGAATATCCGCACCGCCATTTTTAACAGCTCGAAGCGATATCGCCCAGGCCTGGCCAGAAGGTTCGCATGGGCTGGGGCGTCCAGCTGAGCGACCCGGGCTGGCGAGAGTTGGGGCAACTTGGCAAGCTTGCCCATCAGCAGGTAAAATCCGGCCTCCTCAACACTTCCCGTGCCGTCGCGCGTTTCGCCCAGGATCAGCTTCTCGCGGGCAGAGAGACCAAGAGCGCCACAGCTTGCTGGTATCGCGTCGCCAGCCTGGGCGAACTGAGGCAGCAATATCGCCACGACCAACGCAAGGGCCGACTGAACAAAGACGGATTTTTTTTCCCGCAAATTCATAGTTCAGGATTCTATATCCCCAGGCTGAAAGTGTCAAAGAGTATGGAGGCTGGTTGATTGGTTAACCAGTCAACCAGCCAGCTTGGCTATCCAAAAACTTTCATAGCAACGGGCTGGGTCTGGCGGTATCATCAGGCTATGGATAATGTCATCGCACATGGTGTGGATATGGTGGACTGTGCCAGGCTGGCAGCCAGCGTTGAACGGTTTGGTCAAAAGTTTCTGGACAGGGTCTTTACGCCTGGGGAGCAGGAGTACTGCAAAAGCCGCAAGAAGAGCAAGGTTCAGTCGCTGGCCGGTCGGTTCGCGGTGAAAGAGGCTGTGCTGAAAGTCATCGGCACGGGCTGGCGGGACGGCATTGCCTGGACGGACATCGAAGTCCGCAACGAACCAAGCGGTCAGCCTGTCGCACACCTGCATGGCCGATGTTTACAAATCGCCCAACAACAGGGAATCGGGCGTGTGCTCGTGTCCATCAGCCATATCCAAACCCACGCCATCGCCTCGGCGATAGGCCTGGCTGCCAACTGCGATGGGAGCCAAACATGAGCGACGGGCCTGTGATTTTCATTACCGCAGCTGAAGCCAGCGGCGACCATCACGCCGCGGAGCTTATCCGCGCGCTGAAAACGCGTTTGCCCGGCGCGCGGTTCGTCGGAGCTGCTGGGCCCGAGATGGCAGAGGCGGGCTGCGAGGTCGTAGCCGATTTGACGCAGCGGGCGTCGATGGTGCTAGGCCCGCTTGCAAACCTGGGCTATTATCGCCGGGCTGTGAAAAAGCTGAAAAAAGCGATGGCGGACGCCAGGCCTGATATTCATGTGCCGGTCGATTCGCCCGCGCTGAACTGGCACCTCGCCCGGGCTGCCAAGGAGCTGTCCGTGCCGGTGATGTATTATGTAGCTCCGCAGGTCTGGGCCTGGGCGCCCTGGCGGATAAAAAAAGTTCGCAAGCTGACCGACCATGTTGCCTGCCTGCTGCCGTTCGAGGAAGATTACTTCCGCCATCGCGGGGTAGCTGCGACATACGTAGGCCATCCGCTGTTCGATCAGCTTCCGCCCCAGCCACGGGCGAAAGACTGCCCGGACCTTGCCCAGGCTTGGCTGGATGGCTGTTGGCGCGTCGCTCTTCTGCCGGGCAGTAGGCCTGGGGAAATTCGCAAACACACAGGCCCGCTGCTACGCCTGGCTGGCGAGATAACCCGCCGTTGGCCCGGCGCCAAGTGCACAATTATCGCAGCCAACCAAGACGCCGAGCGGAATATTTTGCGCGCAGTAGATGAGGCGAATAAGGGCCAGCCCCCGTCGCAGCTTTGTGATATCGTCGTTGGTAACACCGCAGCTGTGCTGGGGGACTCGCATTTCGCCGTGGCTGTCAGCGGCACGGTAACGCTGGAGGTCGCCCACTTCGGCGTGCCGATGATTGTTCTCTTTCGGACATCCAGGCTGGTGTACTACCTGCTGCGTTGGTTGCTCCGCATCAAAAACTTTTCGCTGGTGAACATCCTGGCAGGCCGGGCCATCGTACCAGAACTGATACCATGGTTCGGCGACGAGAAAAAACTCGCCGCTACGACAATCGAAGCTCTGGAAGACATAGGTTCCCTCGTAGCGACGCGCCGAAAACTGCTGAACCTGACCGCCCCGCTGGCAACTCCCCGCCAAGGCGGCGCCTCCGCCAACACAGC
>JAOZNE010000177.1:0-4382 GCA_029933955.1 Phycisphaerae bacterium | reverse complement strand
AACAGACATCCTTTTTCAGGTGGCATGGGAGATACGGAATTGAGTTTGAACATAGTAGTTTGCGTCAAGCAAGTGCCGGATACCAAGCGTATCACCGGCGAGGCTATGAAGGAAGACGGGACGGTTAACCGCGCCGCCTTGCCCGCGATATTCAACCCCGAGGACCTCAACGCCCTCGAGTCGGCGTTGGAAATTCGCGAGCGTGTCGGCGGGACGGTAACAGCTATCACCATGGGCCCGCCCTCGGCTTGCGAGGTGTTGCGGGAGTGTTATTATCGCGGAGCTGACCGTTGCGTTTTGTTGACAGACCGCCGGGCTGCGGCTTCGGATACGCTGGCGACGAGCTATATTCTCAGCTGTGCCGTGCGGAAAATCGAGCCGGACCTGGTACTCTGTGGCAGGCAGGCCATCGACGGCGACACCGCGCAGGTCGGGCCTCAGCTGGCGGAGAAACTGGGCTTTACGCTGGTTACGTATCTCGAAGAACTTCTCGATGTCGTCGACAACGGGCAGGACAAGTCCATCCGCTTGCGGCGGAATGTGGGCAATGGCTGGGAAGACGTTACCACCGCCTTGCCCGCTCTGGTTACCGTGTTGGACACCGCCAACGCGCCTCGGCCTTGTGCTATCAAACGGATTATGAAGTTCAAAAAGGCCCGCAGCGAAGGCGAGCTTGCCATAGCTATCAAAGCAGCTCATGGCGACGAAAGCAGCGAGCTGCCCAGGCAATGCGACGCCCTCAAGCCGAAGGGCTTGCTCATCGAGAGCTGGAACCTCGACGATATCCAGGCTGACCTGGAATGGTGCGGCATGAGCGGCAGCCCGACGAAAGTCAACCGAATTCAGTCCGTCGTGCTGACAGGCGGAGAGTATCACGAAATAGCCCCGACCGACGAAGGCATGGCTGGACTCGTAGCGGAACTTATTAAGGAACACACGGTCGGTTGATTGGTCGACCGGTTGATTGGTTAACTTGTTAACTGGTTGGGTAGCCATGATGGTTGCAAACTAATCGACAGGTTAATTGGTTGGGTGGCCAATTTTAGCTCCGTAGGAGCGATATCTTTGTGTTGGCTTTGGGAAAAGTTTAAGATGCCGCTCCTACGGAGCTAAAAAAAAGCGTGAACGGTTACCAAAAAAGAACATTTGGATAATTTGAGGCAAGATTCGGTTTCGGTGATCAAATTGATCAATGGCTATATCCGTTATCTTGACAAAAGAATGGCAGAAAATCGAGCAGGAACAAACCGTTAGTGAAACTGTTAATTAGTATTGCCGGTTGGTTTTTCACCAGTTAACTAGTCAACCAGTTAACCAGTCGACCAATCAACCGGTCAACCAGTCAACTGACTAACCAAGGACAAAAATATGATAGAGGTTAACAAGCAGGGTGAGGTTTGGGTTTTTGCTGAGCAGGAGGCTGGGAGGCTTTCTGACGTGCCGTTGGAGTTGCTCTCCAAGGCCCGCGACCTGGCTGACGTGTTGGGCGTGCCTGTCGGTGCGATGCTGCTGGGCGATGGCGTCGAAGGCCTGGCTGAGCAGCTTATATCGCACGGAGCCGATAAGGTTTACGCGGTGAGCGATCCCAAACTGGGCCATTATCAGACCGGCAGCTATACCAAGGTGGTTTGCGATATTATTACGCAAAACAAGCCTCAGATTTGCCTCTTCGGCGCCACAGCTATCGGGCGAGACCTGGCTCCGACCGTGGCGAGCAAGATGAAGTGTGGCCTGACCGCCGACTGCACCGACCTGCAAATCGGCACGCACGAAGACAAGAAACTCGGCGAGACTTTCGAAGACCTCATGTACCAAATCCGCCCGGCCTTTGGCGGCAATATCATCGCCACTATCGTCAACCCGCAGCGCTGGCCTCAGATGGCGACGGTGCGAGAGGGCGTCATGCCGATGAGCGAAGCTGACCCCAAGCGAACCGGCGAGGTTATCAAAGCCGACGCCGCCCTCAATGGCCAGGCCTTGCCGTTGATTATCAACGACTCGCACCGCGCGGAGAAGAAGGTAAACCTCAAAGCAGCCCGCGTTATCGTAGCAGGCGGTGCGGGCGTCGGCAGCAAAGACAATTTCAAACTGATATGGGACCTCGCCCACTGTTTGGGAGGCACTGCTGCCGGTAGCCGGGCCGCGGTTGACTTGGGATACATCGACCACGACCACCAGGTAGGCCAAACCGGCACGACGGTTCGGCCTGTGTTGTATGTGGCGGCGGGTATCTCCGGCGCGATCCAACATATCGCCGGCATGCAGGAGTCGTCAAAAATCCTCGCGATAAACGACGATCCCGCGGCGGAAATTTTCGGCGTGGCAACCTACGGCATCGTCGGCGACCTGAACGATGTTATCCCGCGACTGATAAAAGCTATCCACGGCGGCATGAGCATAAAAACGACACACTGATATTATTTCGGATTGTGGATTTCGGATTTCGGATTGAGCAAGCCAAGTAATTTAAGGATACAGCATGGCTAATTTTTTTACGGATAATGACGACATTAGGTTCCTCTTCAAGCATCTTGACATTGGCCGATTGGCTGAGCTGACAGAGGAGGGTTTCAGGTTCCACGACGAGTTCGACTTCGCGCCGGAAAACGCCGCTGAGGCGCTGGACAACTACGAGCGGATGCTGGATACCATCGGGCAGATTTGCGGCGACGACGTCGCACCCACCGCGGAGGACAACGACCGCATCGGCAATGTGCTCAACGAAGACGGCAGCGTAACTTACGCCCCCGGCATTGCCAAGGCTATGGATCTTTTCGCCCGCGCCGACGCGATGGGCTTTACCCTGCCGTACCGGTTTGGCGGCATAAACTGCCCGCAGCTGGTCTTCACCATGACCAACGATATGGTCAGCCGAGCCGACGCGTCGCTGATGAATATCTACGGCCTCCAGGGCAACGCCGACACGCTAAACGCCTTTGGCAACGAGGAAATCAAGCAGCATTATCTGCCAAAAATGGCCTCGGGTGAGTGGACCGGCGCGATGGTGCTCACCGAACCCGACGCTGGCAGCGACCTCCAGGCTGTCAAGCTGCGAGGCTATCAGGACGAGGACGGCAACTGGTTCCTCAAGGGCGTCAAGCGATTCATAACCAATGGCTGCGGGGATGTGCTGCTGGTGCTCTGTCGCACCGAGCCGGAAGTTACCGACGGGCGAGGCCTGAGCTTGCTGGTCTGCGAGAAAGGCCCGAAGGTTAAGATTCGCAGGCTCGAAGACAAGCTGGGCATCCACGCCAGCCCGACCTGCGAGATGGTCTTCAACGACGTCCCCGCCCAGCTCGTCGGCGAGCGGCAGCGCGGGCTTATTGAATATGTCATGAGCCTGATGAACGGCGCGAGGATTGGCATCGCGTCTCAGTCCGTCGGCATTGCCGAGGCGGCTTATCGCGTCGCGCGGGATTATGGCAATAGTCGCAAGCAGTACGATGTTACCATCGACACCTTCCCCGCCGTTCGCGAGCTGCTGGTCAACAGCCAGGTCGACCTCCAGGCCGCCCGGACGATGACATATTACGCGACCTTTAATGTGGACATCGAAATTGCCGCCAAGAAGCTCGAAGCCTATGGCAACCTCGAAGGCGACGCGAAAAAGGCCAACAAAAAAGAAATCCGTCGCATCGGCAGGTACAACAAGCTGCTGACGCCGATGGCAAAATACTACGGCTCGGAAATGTCCATGCGAGTCGCCAACGACGCCATCGCCGTGCTGGGCGGCAGCGGATTTATGCGGGACTACGCCTCCGAGCGACACCTGCGGGATAGCCGAATTACGACCATCTACGAAGGCACGAGCCAGTTGCAGGTGCTCGCCGCTGTGGCTGGCGTGCTGAGCGGTACCTGCAAGACCGTGCTGGAAGAACTCCTCGCCAAGCCCTCCCGCCGAGACGACTGGACGCCGGAGACGCGGGAGATTGTCGAGGAAATAACCGCGGCGATACCCGAGCTGGAAGAGGCTATCGCGTTTATCAAAAGTCAGTCCGTCGCTTACCGCGACCTCGTAGCCCGCAAGCTGGTGGATATGGGCGTCTTCCTGCTCATCGGAGCGATGTTCGCCGACCAGGCAGCCTCGACCGTCGACGACGCCATGGCCCAGCGGAAGCTAATCGTAGCCAAGCATTGGCTAGCCTGGCGCATGCCGGAGTTCCGCATGAACAAGGACAAGATCCTCTCCGCCGACCAATACGTCAACACCGACTTCGAAACCCTGGCAGGCCCCGTGCCAGTAATGGAATAGCGACTCTGGTTGACTGGTTGATTGGTTGACTGGTTGATTGGGGAAAGATTACAAACGAGCCGCGACCGGTAGGGAGCGGGGATATATGACTTGGGCGTCTTGCCCATTTCAGTGATGGGTGCCATGTAGG
>JAOZNE010000431.1:0-1120 GCA_029933955.1 Phycisphaerae bacterium | reverse complement strand
TACACGGATTAAAAAAAGGTAACCGTTCACAGAAAAGAACCACGAATGAACACTAGAGCAATTTAAGTTTGAGATGCCGTATTGCCGATAGAGTTGGTATGGCATGGATAGCTACACAAGAAATACGGGAACGAGCGATTGAAGCCTATAATGCTGGGCAAGGAAGCCAGCAAAAGGTTGCCGCTATGTTCGGAATTCATCTGCGAACTTTTCAACGATGGCTACAACGCTATCGAAGCGATGGGCGGTGTTGTCCTCTTCAACGAGGACACCGCCAGGCGAGTTTCAGAGGTAAGCTTCTGACGCAACTCGATCAGTGGGTGCGGCAACATCCCGACGCGACGCTAGAGCAACTGCGAGAACAGTTTTTGCCAAGGGTCAAATGCAGCACGGTGGCCATTCACAATACGCTCAAGCGGCTGGGCTGGCGCTATAAAAAAAAGCGCTACGAGCGAGTGAGCAAGACCGGCCCGATATAAAACAGCGTCGCCGGAAATGGAAGGCAATGCAGCCTACTCTTGATCTGACGAAGCTTGTTTTCCTCGATGAATCAGGGGCCAAAACGAATATGACTCGTCTGCGAGGCCGGGCCAAAGAAGGTCAGCGTTGCGTGGACGACGCCCCGGGTGGCCACTGGTGTACGACGACCATGATCTCGTCGATTCGGCTGGATGGTTCGACGGCCTGCATGGCCATCGAGGGGGCAACCTCGGCAGAAGTTTTTCGGGAATATGTTCGGCTGGTTTTGGTTCCCACGCTCCGAACTGGGGACATTGTGATCTTTGATAATCTTTCTGCCCACAAGGACTCTGATGCGATGAATTTGATTCATGCCGCCGGTGCGATGACGCTTCCTCTGCCAGCCTACTCGCCCGATCTGAATCCTATCGAAAAGATGTGGTCGAAGGTCAAGGAGTTTCTCCGAGCTGCTAAAGCCCGGACATTTGATACGCTGCTCGACGCCATCGCCGACGCCCTGCAAACCGTTACCGAACAAGACGCTCAAGGATGGTTTGGCTCATGTGGATATACGACATCTCATTCGTAAAATGCTCTAGACCACAGAGGGTTGAGCATGTTTTATGTCAAGATATTTAAGTCAAAACTGCCGAAGAGCCAT
>JAOZNE010000176.1:0-4390 GCA_029933955.1 Phycisphaerae bacterium | reverse complement strand
CGATGGGTTTTGGCGATATCTTCTCGATGTTCAACGACATCTTCGGCGGCATGGGTCAGCCAGGCCAGGCTGGCCAGCGCGGGCTAGACCTTGAAACCGAAGTCGAACTCACGCTGGAGGAGGTATCGACGGGCGTTGAGCGGACGCTGGAGTTTCAGCGGATGGACCTGTGCGAAACCTGCAACGGCAGCGGAGCCAGGCCCGGCACGGCTCCGCAAAAGTGCAGCACCTGCGGCGGGTATGGCCAAGTCCAGCAACAGGTCTCGGGATTCTTCGGCGTGAACGTTCGCGTGGTAGCCTGCCCGGACTGCCGAGGCAGGGGCAGCATCGTGCGAGACAAATGCACCGACTGTCGAGGCAGTGGCAGGGTGCGGCAGGATCGGAGCTTGAGGGTACAAATTCCCGCTGGCATTCGCGATGGCCAGGTTGTGCGGGTGCGGGGCGAGGGTGAGCCTGCCCAAGCCAGCACCGCCCGGGGCGACATGCACGTCTACGTCAGCGTCAAGCAGCACCCGCTGCTGGTGCGGCAGGGCGACAACCTGGTCTGTCAGGTGCCGGTCTCCTTCGCAACGGCGGCGATTGGCGGAAAAATAACCATCCCAACATTGACAGGCCCGGAGGAAATCGACATACCCCAAGGCAGCCAAAACGGACAGGTCATCACGCTCCGCAAAAAAGGCTTGCCGCAGATACACAGCTCGCGCCGAGGCGACCAGCATGTGCAAATCTACATAGAGGTGCCGCAAAAACTTACGAAACAGCAACGTGAACTGCTCGAAGTATACGCCAAAACGGAAAACGACAACATCGCACCGAAACGAAAAAGTTTCCTCGACACATTGAAGAAACATTTTAAGTAATCAGTAAAAGCAAAAACAGCGAACCACTAATGGACACGGATAAACACTGATTAGTAAAAAATAAAAAAGAGACAGTGATGAGCAAGAAGAAAAAATCCAAAGCTCCTGCTCCTGAGCAACCCCCTGTTGACGGCGAGGAGGCCCGGACTGAGCAGGAACCGCAAACTCTTGAAGCCCAGCGGGACGAGTTGTTAGCTCGGCTGCAACGGCTTGCTGCGGACTATCAGAACTATCAGAAACGCATGGCTAAGGAGCTTGAACAGGCTCGGCTTTTCGCTAACGAGTCTTTGATGAAGGAGCTTCTGCCCGTGCTGGATGACATGGAGCGGGCTTTGGCATCTGCCCGGGAAAATCACGACGAAGACGACCCGCTGCTGGTGGGCACGCAGTTGGTGCATGACAATATGCTCGTCGCGCTTGGCAAATTTGGACTCGTTCCGATAGACGCAGCTGGGGCGGCGTTCGACCCGGAAAAACATTTGGCCCTGATGCAACAGCCCTGCCCGGACACCCCGCCGATGACCGTCATGCAGGAATTGCAGCCTGGCTACGAACTCAAGGGCAGAATCCTCAGGCCCAGTAGCGTCATCGTATCGAAAGAGCCTGACCAACCCGACGAGGGTGAGGCCGAGCTGGCGGAGGAAACAGGAGAGCAAGACAATGCCGACCTATGATTATCAGTGCCAGGCTTGCGGGCACCGCTTCGAGAAATTTCAGCCTATTACCTCCAAGCCTAGCCGGAAGTGCCCGGTCTGTGCGAAGCTCAAGGCCAAGCGACTCATCGGCACCGGAGCTGGGGTTATCTTCAAGGGCAGCGGGTTCTACCAGACCGACTATCGCAGCTCGTCCTACAAAGAGGCTGCGAAAAAAGACTCGCAGGATATAAAAGGCGCCGGCAGCTCGAAGGCTGAGGACAAATCAGCGGACAAGTCGCCAGCCAAGCCAGCTGACAAATCGTCGACCAAGAGCGACGCAACTTCGGCAGCGGCGTCGAAGAAAAAATAACAGCAGAATACGAATGGCGGGAGTAGACTATATTTTCCGTAGCATGGGGGTCTCGCCCATGTTTCTTTTTCTTTTTTTGTCATTCCCGCTCCCCGATCGGGTCGAGGACAAGCTTCGCGGGAATGACACGGTGGGGATTCAGCACCTCGTAAAAAACGCGAAAGTTTACTTACGAGAGTGAGCGACCTTTTTTTCTGGTGGGCTGTAACAACTTGCTGGTATGTTACGCCCTTTCAGGGCCGCTTGTTTGAAAGGCAGGAAACCCCGCCAGAAAATCCGGTCGCTTACCTTACGAGAAAGGATCGGGGAAATTACTTGAAGGCGACTTGCCGGCAGGCGTATAATTCTCGCAGGCTTGCCGAGGCCCGGCGAGCGGTGTGGCAAATATTTATGAAAGGGTAAAATCATGGCTAACGAACAAAGCACGATAAAAGGAATCGTCTGGAGCGAGATGTTTAGTTTTCCGCAGATTTTCAAAAGTTTCAAGATTGCGACCCAGCCTCACGCACTGGCATTGGCGTTGGTGGGTTTGGTTTTGCTTTTTGCCGGCGGGTGGGTCATGGACGGCATTTGGAGCGTCTCGGACAGCGGCACGGTCGGCCAGGGCGAGATACTGGGACACTTCTCGACAGCTCCTGCCCTGTTCGACGCGCGGATGGAACAATGGCGTCAGGGTCGCCCCGCTGCTGCTGCCGCCTTGTTGGCCAAGACCAAAAACGACCGCCGCGAGCTTTCGAACTGGCGAGGCCTGGTTGGCAGGAGGAGTCCCTATTTCTGGCAGGCGTTTGAGAGGCTGCGGAGCGATTACGTTACAGCCAAGGAAAGTGGCGAGGCTTTTGCTCCCGTCCAGGCTGCCCAGATTCTCGCCGAGGCTGAGAAAAATAACGACGACTGTGACGACCTGCTGAGCCAGGCCCGGGAGGCCCACGAGTATGAAATCGACAAGGTGCTTGTCCTGCTGGACGACGTGGAAGATTCCGCCGACGACCTTATCGAGAAAGACCCGGGCTTGAAGAACGCTGACAAGGACAAGGAGCACGACAATATAGACAAGGCTCGGGACGATCTCGACCTGGCCTTGCTGGACGCCCGGGCAGCTATCACGCTTCGCAGATTGCAGTTCGCCCAGGCCTGCCAAGCCATTGAGGGGGCGGGGATTTTCGAGTCGTTTATCACGTTCGAGCGAGACTGTCTTTACAACGCCATCATGGCGGTGCGGTATCTGAACTTCACCGGAGGCCTGGGTGCCTATCAGCAAACCGTCGCTGGGCGGAGCGTCAAGCCGGCCTCGCTTGCGGTGGTCTCGGGCCTGCCCGCACCGGCTACCGTCGCGCCGCAAAACGACCAGCCCGGAATGCTGTATTACATGCTCTTGGCCTGCGAGGGCGTTCGTTGGTTGATTCTGCAACACTGGGTTTTCGCAGCAATTATTTTGCTCTGGGCCCTGACGCTCTGGTCGCTGCTGGGCGGAGCTATTTACCGCATGGCTGCGATTAGATTCTCGCGCGACGAAAAAATCTCGCTCTTCCAGGCTTTGCGGTTCAGCAGGGGGAAGTTCTTCAGCTTCTTCAGTGCACCGCTCGTGCCGGTGGTCGTGATACTCTCCCTGGGCTTGCTCCTGGCGGCCGGCGGGGTGGTTGGCTCGATACCGTACATCGGGCCTTTGCTGATGGGGCTGTTGTTTGGCATTGCGATTCTCGTTGGTATCGCCATCGCGTTTATGTCCCTGGGCCTGGCTGGTGGCGGGGCGATGCTGTATCCCACCATCGCTGCGGAAGGTTCGGACTGTTTCGACGCGATTAGCCGAAGCTTCACCTACGTCTTCACCAAGCCATTCCGGGCGGTATTCTATGGCGTCGTAGCGAGCATCTACGGCATGGTAACATATCTGTTCGTTAGGCTGTTCGCCTATCTGGCGCTCTCAGCGGTTCACTTTTTCGTCAAGTGGGGCGTCTTTACGGGTGGCTCGTCGCTGGGCGCAGGCGCCGATCAGCTGGATGTGCTCTGGGCTAAACCTAGCTTCTGGAATCTACATCAGTTCAACTTCTCAGCGATGGGAGCCTGGGAGAGTATCTGTGCGATCCTCGTGTCTGTCTGGGTGTGCATCCTGGCTGGGCTGGTCGGGGCCTATGCTATAACCTTCTTCGTCAGTGCGTCGACGACGATTTACTTCATCCTCCGCCGGCGCGTCGACGCGACCGACCTGGACGATGTTTTTGTCGAGGAAGTCGAAGAAGTCGAGGAAACTAAAGAAACTGAACAGGCCGAGGATGTCCAGGAGGAAACCGTCCAGGCTGAGGAGCCAGCTGAGCGGACTTCGACAGAGACGGAATCCGCAACGGAAGAATCAGCTGAGGAACAAGCTGACGAAAATCAATAAATTCAACACCAGGCCGGTGGGTGGTTCTTGGTCCGAGGTTCACGAAGGCCAAGGTTCACCCACCCTCCGAGGCTATTACAAATTGTAAATGAGGCTGTTGCATAATTCTAGCCAATTAACATAAGTCCTTATTTTGCGTCGATTG
>JAOZNE010000430.1:0-1124 GCA_029933955.1 Phycisphaerae bacterium | reverse complement strand
TGCATGGACGCTGCAACACAACCCAAGTTTCATTCTACAAAAAAAGTGGCTGAGTTTCTCGGCATTCGACCGAGTACGCTAAGCAAGGCCGTGTCCGACGGTCGAGTTGGAGAGCCGCCGAAATTCTGCGGATGTCGAGCCTGGACGCTCGATTGTATCGAAAACGCCAGCTGGAGCTTCCGCCACAAGCCGCTAAGCGAAGCAGAAACCGAGATGCTATCATGATGGCCTACACGACCCAACAGGCAGCTGAACAGCTCGGAGTTTCTGGCCGGCATCTGGCGAAATACATTCAAAGCGGCGAGCTGCAAACATTCCGCATGGGCCGGAGCTTGAGAATATCCGCAAACGCCCTGGCGGAGTTTGTCCAACAGCGAGAGGCCGGTTCCCGGCAGGAGGTTTTGACATGAAAACTTCAGCGATAGACCTTGCAAAACGAGGCTTTCCGGTTTTCCCGTGCATAGCACGAGGGAAAAAACCTATAACAAAAACCGGCTTCAAAGAAGCCAGCACAGACCCCGAGCAAATACAGACTTGGTGGACCAAGTATCGGGGCGCGAATCTCGCTATCGCGACAGGTGGAGGCTTTTTCGTCCTGGACATCGACGGCCCTGCCGGCAAGAGCACACTGGCCAAGCTTGAAGCCCAGCACGGGGCCCTGCCGCCAACGCCGACTGTTCAGACGGCCAATGGGTTGCATTATTACTTCAAGACCCAAGATGGCCAAGAGATTCGGAACAAGCAATCGTTTCAGCCTGGGCTGGATATTCGCGGCGACGGAGGCTATGTCATAGGCCCGCCATCGATTCACCCCACCGGGCACGAATACGCATGGCTGGAAGGCCTGAACCTGGCCGACCTGGAACTTGCCGAGGCTCCAGCCTGGTTGCTGGAGATGATCGTTCAGCCGAAGCTTACACCGGCAAAAGCTCCGCCAGCCAGGCCCTCTGCCGAGGTGAACAACACACAGCGAGCGTCGAAGTACCTGGCTAATATGCCAGCGGCTGTGCAGGGCCAGGGAGGCCATAATCAGCTATTCGCAGCGGCTACGGCGGTGCGGCACGGATTCTGTCTGTCTGTTGACGAAGCCCGCGACCTGTTGACCCGCGAATTTAATCCGCGAT
>JAOZNE010000021.1:12167-16033 GCA_029933955.1 Phycisphaerae bacterium | reverse complement strand
AATAATATCTGCGGCGCGAAATTCGTAGACCACCACCCACGCTGATCGTTCGGATACGGAGGCACGGGCGGATATGGCCCGCCCTCAGGCCAGACTACTCCGTTGGCAAAGCCGTACCAGCATTTACCCTCGCCCTTGGTGCCGACGAAGACCACCCCCGAGGCCCTGCCAGAGCTCAGCCAGGCCAGGCCTGACCAATCGTCCGAGTGATGATAACCCTTCATATTGTGCTGCTGCTCGTCGGTAATGGCGGAGTATTTCAGCAGAACGACACCGTTGAGTTTGGTTCCAGGCTTTGGAGGGTTTCCCTCGTTCCACGGGCCAAATGCAATCAGCGTAGGCCCCTGCGAAACCTGCCCCCCGTCGCGCATTCTGCCAGTTGCAAGCCGCATCCCGGGTGTGTTGGCCTTGGCCCAGTCGGGCGGTATCGGCGCGAGATAATCGCAGGTTAGATACTGGCTAAGTCCCGCGACATTCCAAAGTCCAACCGCCCCTGGCTTGGCCAGGTTCAGCTCGCACCAGCCATGGGTCGGGGCCATGTTTTCCTGCCCCATGTGAGCCGCCCAGCAGAAATACAGCTTGCCGCTTGCCTGGGAACCCTGAGCGGGCAAATACGCCAGGCCCACCCGAGGCTGTTCGAGGTCTCGCCCCTGAAACAACGCCCCGCGGATGTCAGCGAATTTTTGAAGCGTCCTGGCGGTGTTCAATTCCTTGAGATTTTTCGTCCGGGATATCACAGGCTTGGGGATGCTGACCTCTGAAACCCACGTGTGCCAGTTGTGCCCTGTCCCGAAAAGTGAACCGGGACAGCCATCGCTCGGGCCTTTTGGGTCGCCGCCGGGATAATACGCCAATCCCTGTCCGCTCCAGCCCCATGCATATTCCTCAGGCCCAGCTGGCAGACGAAACGCCCCCTGATAGACCAGATCGGCGGGAAGTATCCGAGCGGCCCTGGAAGCCTTGGCGGCGGGCTGGCCTTGCGGTTCGCCCCCCCGTGTACCAGCCTCAAACAGGCAAACCGAAACGATTAACAAACCCAAGCCGCATGCGCGTTTTCGATATTTCATTTGTCAGCTCTCCCGAATGTAAGAGGTGAAAGGCACCGGGGGGATTGTAGTATTTTCCTGGTAGAAAAGACAGGCGGATAACCGACGCCGACTGCCGGGAGGCTAGACCTTCCACGAGTCCACCTGGCGGAGGATAATTTTGCAGCTAATCTGTCGCGGCAATTCCATCTGGGCGAACTGTGCAAATGCTCGCGAAAATGTACTCTCGCTGGGGACTTCCCATGGGAAAGCCCAGGCACAAAGCCGACGGAGCGCGGCGTTGGCGTTGAATTGATAGATGATGCCTTGTCGGAGAGAGGCCCGATTTGGATTTCCAGTCCAGGCAGAAGAGCGGTTTTAATTCGCGTAACAAAATTGGCCAGCAGTCTTATCCTTGAGTCTCCTGAAAACGATGGGATAACGAATGCTGGCCAATTTTTCAATTTTTTCAAATCCAGACAAAATTAACCGTTTTGCAATTGGCTCCATATATTAGTCAGGATTCTCAATGTCGAAAAGTGGTTCATCAGGGGTGTCTATAAACATCGCATAATGCATCAGCCAGAGATGGTGCGCAGCTGCTGGGAGATGTTTTTGTTCATCCAGCCAATTCCACAGTTCTTTTTCCTCCGGCAGGCCGGAACCAATGAGCATATCACAAAATCCGGAAACGCGAACATTTTTGTGTGGAAAGCTCCATTTGCTCGGCCCGAACACGGATTCAAACTGCTGGATCTGTTCGGAGGTAGTATTTAGGGCAATTCCTTTTCCCAATCTGCTACTTCCTAATTCGATGTTCGACGTTGAACGTTCTGTGTTCAATTCTCCCCATTTCCGTGCCTTCCGTGCTTTCCGTGGCGGATTCAACTCCCAAGTGCGACATAAATTTGGGGCGGGGTTAGAATGCCTTTTCAGCAAGCGGCCCTGAAAGGGCGAAACATACCAGCAAGTCGTTACAGTCCGCCAGAAAAAAAGGCACTCACCACGGGTTCCGATGCATATCGGGATGCTATGCGAAAAAAACCACAGCCAAGGGCGACTGTGCTACGCCTTTAATACCAAACTGTTACGAGCAGGTTTGGTTCGGAGCGTTTGCCTTCCATCGTACCGATGCACTGGGCTACCTGCTTGACCTCGACGCCTTCTTCGTCCATCCAGTCGTTGATGATATTTTCCATGTGCAGCAGCGGATTGGCCTGGATTTTCGAATAGAACAGCCTGCACCGGGTCGCGCCGTTGCCGTTGGTGTTCATCGGGCGTTTGAAATTTTTCTTGTGCGTATCGCCAGCAGCAGCAGCGGTGCCAAAGGCCTTGCGCTGCGTCGGGGCACTCTCGTCGAAATCGTCAATCAGCGATATTTTCTCGTCCACCTGCGCGGGTTGCACCTTAACAGGCTGCGGGTCGACAGGCACGGGCTGAGGGCCGGAATCGTCCGGCGTCAGAGGGACAGGTGCCTCGGCGGGGTCGTTCAAATTGGCTGACATGTTCGTTATCCTTTCTTGAAAAAATAAAAAGAAAAACAACAAACTACGAAAAACGCGAAAAAACGCGAAAAAACGCGAAAAAATTTTTTGAAAAAGAAAAAAATAGCCCGGTGCCGTGGTTGCGGTTATGATATATGCCATGCCCTGGCTTGGTCAAGTCCGTGTCTTGGATAAAATCTAGAATTGTCGCAGGAATCGCACGTCGCTTTCGAACAGCATGCGGATGTCCGGGACGTTGTGCTTCCGCATGACCATCCGCTCGATGCCGAGTCCAAATGCCCAGCCTGTGTATTTTTCCGGGTCGATATTCACCGCTGTCAGCACGTTGGGGTCGACCATGCCACAGCCTCCCAGCTCGATCCAGCGACTTGAGCCGTCGGGATAATGGAACAGCACATCCACCTCAGCGGACGGCTCGGTGAACGGGAAAAAACTAGGCCGAAACCGCGTCTGCACGTCAGGCCCAAAGTAGGCTTTGCAGAACTGATCCACCGACGTCCGCAGGTCGACCATCGTTACGCCCTCGTCCACATAAAGGCCTTCGAGCTGATGGAACATAAAGCTGTGCGTCGCGTCGACCGTGTCAGGCCTGTACACTCTGCCCGGAGCCACGACGCGAATCGGCGGGTCGGAATTTTCCATGATGCGAATCTGCACCGTGGACGTCTGCGAGCGAAGCATAGCCTTATGGTCGATGTAGAAATTTTCCAGCGGGTCGCGCGCGGGATGGCTTGCGGGGATATTCAAATCGACGAAATTATGCTGCTCGTCCTCGACCTCAGGCCCGTAAGCTACGCCGAAACCCATCCGCCCGAAAATATCGCAAATTTCCCATATCGTCTGCGTAATGATATGAGTATGACCCACGCGAGGCTCGATGCCCGGCAGTGTAACGTCCTGCATCGGCTTGGCTGTCTTTTTAGCGTCGCCGAGCTGGGCTTGATGCTGTTTGAAGGCAGCGGTGAGGGTTTGTTTGAGTTTGTTGGCAGCCTGTCCGTATTGGCCCTTCTGCCGGGCGGGGATGTCTTTTATCTTGGCAAGAGCAGCCTTGAGAGCACCCTTGCTGCCAAGATATTTCACCCGCCAGGCTTCGCTGGCCTCAGCGGTGTCAGCCTGGGCCAACTCGGCCTGGGCCTGGGCCTGCAACTGATGTAAGTCCTCTACGAGAGACATGCCAACTCCATATTACCCAGCACTTATTTGCATAGATTTAAGAGGTTGTTATTTTTGTGTTTCGGGTTAATGACCCGGAAGCTTCGCAAATAAGTGCCGGGCTACCTCACCCAGCCTTTTTGATAGCCTCGGGTCCCATCGCAGCTTCGACGACAGCGTCGAA
>JAOZNE010000021.1:0-12067 GCA_029933955.1 Phycisphaerae bacterium | reverse complement strand
ACCCAGCCTTTTTGATAGCCTCGGGTCCCATCGCAGCTTCGACGACAGCGTCGAAAGCTTCGGGGTCGGCGATGGCTATTTCGCTAAGCATCTTGCGGTTCAGGTCGATACCCGCGTCGAACAAAGCTGCGAGCAATTGGCTGTACCTCAGGCCTCGCTGTCGACAGGCCGCGGAGATGCGGACGATCCACAGTCTGCGGAAATCTCGCTTGCGATTTTTGCGGTCGCGGGTGGCGAAGACGCCTGCTCGGAAAACTTTTTCCGTAGCGATGCGATACCGCCGAGAGTTGGCACCGTAAAAGCCTCGGGCCTGTTTGAGAACCTTTTTGTGTTTACGTGTGCGGGCTGCGCCCTTGCGTACGCGTGGCATGTGTTGCTCCTTTCAGTCGGTGGACTTCCCGCACTTTTTGTGCCTGGGAACGTTCCGTTCCGCCGCTATCGTAGCGACGGTCGTCCTATTTGTACCCTGTAACAGAGTACTGGACTCCCACCGGACCGGCATTTTCAGTTTTTCGTCTACATTCCCATCATGCGTTTGGCATGCTTGGCAAAGGTGCTGTCCACAGCCTTTTCCGAGCGGAACCTGCGCAGTCGCTTAGGACTCTTTCGGCTTTTGAGATGGCCCGCACCAGGACTACGGCGAGTAACCTTGCCGCTGCCTGTTACCTTGACCCTCTTGACGACCGATTTATTTGTTTTCTGCTTGGGCATTATTTGTTCCTTGTCCAGGCCACCCACTGGCGGCGAAAGAGCGAAGATTATAACAAAAACTTTCCGCAAGTAAAGAGACTTGCGGGATTTTTTTTGGATATAGGCAAATAGGCAATAGGCAAACAGCAGTCCACGGATTTCACGGATTAAAAAGAGATTACACAGATTTTTTTTGATCTTAAAAAAATCCGTGTAATCTTCTTAAAAAATCCGTGTAATCCGTGGACTCTTGCTTTGGCAATCCGAAATCAGAAATCCCAAATCCGAAATGCAGTCTATCTGCCAGTGCCTTGGCTAAGCGGAGCCAGGGTCATGGTCAGCCGCCTGGCTTCGAATCGGTAGTTCTGGTCGACCTTGGCGATCTCAGCGAGGCTTGTCTTTATCTTCTCGAAGATATTTCGCCCCTCGTCGATATGGGCAAGTTCCCGCCCGCGGAACCGCAAGCTGAACTGTACGCGGTCGCCCCGAGAGAGAAAATCCTCAGCCCGCTTGATCTTGATCCCCAGGTCGTGGTCGCCGATCTTGGGAGTCTTGATACGAACTTCCTTCAGCTCGGTTTCGTGTCGCCTGGCCTTGGCTTTCTGGTCTTTCTTCTTCTGTTCGTATTTGAACTTCCCAAAGTCCATAATCCGGCAGACCGGAGGCCTGGCTGTGGGGGAAACCTCCACAAGGTCCAACCCGGCCTCCCGCGCACGGGCCTGGGCATCGCGAGTATCCACAATGCCAGCCTGCTCCTGGTTCTCGTCGATCAGGCGGATCGGCGAAATACGAATCTGATGATTGCGACGCAAATCTCTAGCGATGGTTTAACTCCTTAAAAAAAGTTATCAGTTATCAGTAGTCAGTAGTCAGTTATCAGTAAAAGCAAAAACAGCAGAACACGAATAACACGAATTTTTTTTTAACTTCTTTCCCTTTCGCTATTTTCTCGCTTGCGTATTATTCTACACATTTTTTATCGGAAAGAAACTCTCTAATTCTTTGGCTTAAGTGGAGACAGGTGGGAAATTAAATCCTGGTCTTACCGTTGGGCATCCTGTGCGGATATAAAACTGATTGGTTATGCGAAGCAATTTCGGATTTTGGATTTCACGCAAGTGGAGACAGGCCTCGGGTTTCTTTTTCGATTATCAGCCCGTCGCGCAGGGCGTCGATGCTCATCTCGCCCAGGTCGCCTTCTGTCCTTGCCCGCACGGAGACATTGCCCGCTTCGAGTTCGCGCTGGCCTATCACGAGCATGTAGGGAATCTTGTCCATAGTAGCCCGGCGGATTTTCGCACCGACCTTGTCCGGCGAGTCGTCCAACTCTACCCGCAAATTCACGTCTCTTAGTTGCCCAGCCACCTTGGCTGCGTAGTCGGTAAACTTTTCGCTCACCGGCAGCACCGCTACCTGCACCGGACTAAGCCAAAGCGGAAAAGCCCCCGCGTAATGCTCTATAAGGATGCCGATGAACCGCTCGGGCGAACCCAGCGGAGCGCGGTGAATCATCACAGGCCGATGGGCCGCGTTATCCACCCCGGTGTACTCCAGGGCAAACCGCTCGGGCAGATTGTAGTCCACCTGTATCGTGCCAAGCTGCCAATCCCGCCCGATGCAGTCGTTGACCACGAAGTCTATCTTAGGGCCGTAAAAAGCAGCTTCGCCCGGCTCTTCGACAAAGTCCAAGCCAACTTTTTTCACGACATTGCGGATGTTTTCCTCAGCCCGGTCCCAGTTGGCCTGCTCGCCGACGTACTTGCTGCTGTCCGGGTCGCGCAAGGACACGCGGACTCGATAGTCGCTCAGCCCGAGCGTCGCCAGGACATGTTTGGTCAGCTCGACGCAGGATTCGATCTCCGCTTCGAGCTGTTCGACGGTGCAGAAAATATGCGCGTCGTCCTGGCAGAAGCCTCGCACTCGCGTCAAGCCATTCAGCTCGCCGGACTGCTCGAACCGATAGACTTGGCCAAACTCGCTCAGGCGAACCGGCAGGTCGCGATAGCTGTGAGGCTGGGCTTTGTAAATGTTGATATGGAAGGGGCAGTTCATCGGCTTGAGGATGTATTCCTCGCGAGATTTCTCGTCGCCGGGGTGCTCGCCGACGTGCATCGTCGGGAACAGGCCATGCTCGTAGTAGGGGTAATGGCCTGACGTGCGGAACAGGTCGACCTTGGCGATGTGCGGCGTGTAGACAGCCTGGTAACCTCGCTTGAGGAGTTCGCCGCGTAGCCATTGCTCCAGCTCCATGCGGATAATCGCACCCTTGGGCATCCACAACGGCAGCCCCGGGCCGACCTCGTTGACAATGGCGAACAGACCCAGCTGCTTGCCGATGACGCGATGGTCGCGCTTGCGGGCCTCAGCCAGCTTGTCGAGGTGCTCCGCCAGGTCAGCTTTGTCGAAAAACGCGTTGCCGTAAATGCGGGTGAGCATCTTGTTCTTCTCGTCGCCCCGCCAATACGCCCCAGCGATGGCTTGGAGCTTGTAAGCCTTGGGAAGCTTACCGGTGTTCGGCAGGTGCGGGCCCAGGCACATATCGAGAAACTCGCCCTGGCGATACAGGCTGATGGTTTCCGGAGCAGGCTCAGAGTCGCTGGCTTGCAGGTCAGCTATCATTTCGTCTTTATAGGTCTGACCAAGCTCTCGCATTTGCTGCTGGGCCTGGTCGGTTGGCTGGGCGAGCCTTTCTATGGGCAACTTCTCAGCGACGATTTTTTTCATCTCCGCTTCGATCTTGGGCAGGTCGTCCGCTGAGATATGCCCAGCCTGGCAGCCTGACAGGTCGAAGTCGTAATAAAATCCGTACTGAAAATCGTCCACCAAAGCTGGGCCTATGGCATATTTCACGCCCGGCCCGTAAAGTCGGCACACCGCCTGGGCCATGATATGAGCTGCGGTATGGCGGAGGATTTGAAGGCCAGCGGCGCCCGCGTTCTTGCTCGTCAACAAGCTAAGCGTATGCTCACCCGGCGCGATAGGCGCAGCAAGATCGACGAGTACCCCGTCCAGCTCCGCAGCGATAGCAACCCTCGCCAAGCCCGCGGAGATACTCTCCGCCACCTGCAAACAGGTCGCGCCGTCGTCATATTCCCGGGATGAATTATCCGGCAGTGTTACTTTTACCATAGTCTTATTTTATTGTTGGAATACCCAAATCCTTGCAGATTTTTCCCGCAAGAATATCTTCTATTTCAGTGCGCCGAGGCACGGACGATCGTTTGTTTTGAGAAGGGTTAATATACTAGGAACGCCTTCCCCCTTCTCGCAGAAGGAAGCAGCCAGACTGTTTAGTGATGGCAATATAATTATTTTTCATGAAGAAACTCCAAATAGATACTTTTATGCGACTTAACATACAAAATTTTAGCTACCAAGTCAATAAGTGTGTCGAAATTAAATACTGCGGGAATGACACACGGGAAGCATAATACCTCGCAAAAAGTGTGAAAGTTTACTCAAATCCAGACAAAATTAACGGCTTTACAATTGGCTCAATAGAAGGCATTGCATATTTCGATAATGGAATTGTTGTGGCTCAAGGATCAGGAGTACAAATCCACAACCCGTTAAGCATATCAACAGCAGGTGTCGGAGATTCCTGAACCAGCAACCTTAGCTTTATTGGGATTAGGTGCTTTGGGCTTGCTCGGAAGAAGATACACAAAGCCACCACATCCCTCCTGCCAGCCGGCTTTTATTCGTGTTATTCGTGTTCTGCCGTTTTTTGGTAACCGTTCATAGCTTTTTTGCTTTAGCTCCGCAGGAGCTGAACATCCATCGTGTTATGGGATGGCTGTGTTCTTCGGTTGGATATTCCCAGCACTTATTTGCAATGTTTAGTGAATTGTTAGGTTGAGCAGCGGAATAACGACTTTGGATTTACATAAATAAGTGCTGGGTTGGCTATTGGATATTCGTGTTACTTAGGCTCGTGCAGGCAGTGGGGTTCTTCTGTCAGGTAGTCGCCGGTTTGGGCGAACGCCCTCGCCCGGCAGCCGCCGCAGATGGCCTGGAATTCGCATCGGCTGCACTTGCCCTTTAGCTTGTCGAAGTCTCGCAGGTCGGCCAGTACCTCCGAGCCTTGCCAAATTGTCTCCAGCGGTTCTTGGCGGATCGAGCCGCAACTGACCGGCAGGTAGCCACACGGAAAAACTTCGCCCGTGTGCGACACGAAGACCACCGACACCCCCCCCAGGCAGCCTCGCAAACCGGGCCTGGCGAGCTTCATGCCCCGCTGGGCAGCGACGCGATAATACCCAGGCCCGCAAGTCGACCGCAACTCCACCGCGGTCTTGCCCAGCCCGGCCCGCCCGGCCTGCCCGGGTCGGCCAGGCCTGCCAGCTGCCTTGGCCTGTTCAACTTGACGGTCGCAAATCCAATTCAGAACCTGTTCGTATTGCTGCGGGCTAAGCTGTTGACTCGGAGCCAGGCTTACGCCGCAACCGACCGGCACGAGCATGAACAAGTGCATAGCTGCTACCCTTGCCTGCTGGGCCAGGGTCAGCATGTCGTCAAGTTGGCCTACGTTGGCCCGGGTAACGGTAACGTTTATCTGCGTCGCCACGCCCAGTTTGGCCAGCTCAGCCAGGCCTCGCGCGGTCAGGTCAAACGAGCCGGGCCCTCGTATCGCGTCGTGGGCCTCGGCCGTGGCGGCGTCTATGCTCAGAGCTACCCGCGAGAAATTCGCCCGCGATATCCGCCGGGCCATGGCTGCGTCTATGAGCGTGCCGTTGCTAGCCAGGGCGGTCGGCACGCCAAGGGCGGCAGCGAAGCGGGCTAGTTCCTCCCAGTCGTTCCGCAGCAAAGGCTCGCCGCCGGAGAACACGAACACGGGAGGCCCCATCTTCGCAGCCGACTTCAACAGGCCCTTGACATCGGCGGTGGTAAGTTCGTCCGGCGAGGCCTGGACGTCAAGCCGACGACAATGACTGCACGCCAAATTGCACCGGGCAGTGGACTCCCAAAAAAGCATCCGCAAAGGCCTGGCGGGTTTTGTCGGCGGGGTAGTCATATCGAGATTTCCTCGTCGCTGAGGTAGCAGGCTGGGTCGTCGCCCCACGTACCATTGCCAGCAGCCTGGGCCCGTGCTCGCAGGTTGCCATTGCAGACATCCAGGAACCGGCACCGCTGACATCGGCCTTGCAACAGTTCCTTCCGTCGGCGGAGTTGCCGCAGCAGCTCCGACCCCTGGCCTGTCCAAATTTTGCTAAAAGGTTCGTCGCGGATATTGCCCACCACCCGCTCTCGCCAAAACTGGTCCGGCGACACGCTGCCGTCCCAACTGATGCAGCCTATGCCCTCCCCACTGCTGTTGCCGCCGTTGAATTGCAGCAGCTTGTAGACCTCCGCCGCCCGGGCGGGGTTTTGGGCAAGCAGCTTCATGTAAAGGTAAGGCCCGTCGGCGTGGTTGCCGACCGTAAGAACCTCCACCGCCCGGCCAGCCTCGTGCAAGGCCCGCGTTTTTTCCAGGATAATATCCACCGCCTGACGAGTCTGGTCGCCGGTCAGTTCGCCGTCGAGAATTTCCCCGCCTCGGCCCGCAGCGACGAGATGATAAAAACACGCCCGCGGTATTTTCTCCCGCTCGATAAGTTCAAACACCCCGGGCAACTCAGCGAGGTTGTGCGCGGTGATGGTAAACCGCAGCCCGACCTTCACGCCCCGGGCCTGGCAGTTTCGCATGCCGTCCAAAGCGGCGACGAACGCACCGCTGCGCCCACGAAAACGGTCGTTGGTCCGCTGGCTCGCGCCGTCCAGACTAATACCGATATAGCTCAGCCCAGCCCCGGCCAGCTCACGGGCCAGGCTTGGGGAAATTTTCGTGCCGTTGCTGGACAGCACCGCTCGCAGGCCCGCTTGTCTGGCATGGGCGATGAGTTCCAGCAGGTCGCCTCGGAGCAAAGGCTCACCGCCGGAGAATAACAACACCGCTGCGCCGAACCCGGCCAGGTCGTCTATCATCGCACGGGCATCGGCGGTGGTTAGCTCGTCTTGGCCAGAGCTGGCGTCGCTGGCGGAATAGCAGTGGACGCATCGCAGGTTGCACCGCTGGGTGCAGTTCCACACGACGACGGGCTTTTTGTCCGCGGAGAATTGCAGCAGTTCGCTGGGCAGCAGACCACTGCGCCGAGCGTACCGCAAAGGGTCGCCGGGCTGGACTGTGCCGCAATAAAGTTTGGAAATTCCTATCATGCCTTCCTGGCCCGGCGTTTTCGGATATTGTGGCGGATACGGTTTGCCTGTTCCCTGTCGATAGCTGCCTCTTGCCTGCGGAGGAGTTCCCTGCTAATAGCCCGCTGAGTCCGGCGGAGTTCGAGCAGGCCCAGGAATTTCGGTTTCTCGCCATCGGCTCGGGCTGGCTCTACGACGGGCAGATATTCCAGCTCCTGTTGTCGCATTCTATCAAGTGCCTCGCCAAGGGGCATCTCGGCGGTGGCCTGGTCTGCTACCGGTTGCATCAGGTCGTAGGCTACAAGCATATCTGCCAGGCCCTGGTTGCCCAGGCCACTTTTGAGCTGCTGTATGGTAATGATACCCAGGAGGCTGCGGTCGTCGCCCACTACCGGATAGGTCATCGTGTCGGTCTCGGAAATAACCTTCATAATATGGGCAAAGGGGTCGCTCTGGGTCAGGCAGGTAGCCTGGGTGTTCATTATGTCGCCAACCTTGTAGGTCGCGATAAGGTCTTCCCGCGTGATATTCATGCCGGACTCGCCAGCCAGACGAATAGCCAGTTTCACCATCGGCGGGCCTATTACCTGTACGATAAGCGTCGTGGCTGTTACGCAGAAAATTATCATATCGCCCAGTGACAAATCCTTGCTTATTTGATGTTCTCCCAGATGCTGACTGGCCATGATAGATAAACCCACCGCCACGCCGCCCTGGGCGAACAGGCCAAGCCCGCCATATTTTCGCATAGGCGCAGCTGCGTCAGTGATTCTGGCCCCGAAGTATGTCCCTGCCATTTTCCCAGCCGTGCGGAAAAATACATATAGCCCGACGATGCCCCACATCCACGCGGGCATATTCGACAACCCAAGCCTGGCCCCGACGAATACGAAAAATATCACATAAATCGGAGCTGAAAAACTCCGTACAATCTCGAACAAAGCCTTCGACCGGCGCGGAGCTATGTTTATCAGCACCACACCCATCGCCATTGTCGCGAGGATAATGTCCATGCCTAGAATTATAGCGGTAGCTATCACCAGCAGTATCGAACCGATTGCCAGGGCGAGGGTTTTGTCAGGCTGATACAGTCGGCGGAGTACGAAATTAAGAGTAAACCCCGCCGCTATACCCAGGCCTATGGCACCGAACAGCTCGATGCCTATTTTGCCCAGCGCGTCGGTAAGCGAATCCGCGTTGCCCATGAGCATACCCGCTGCGGATGTGCCCAGGCCATACAGTGTCATCGCAAGCGCATCGTCGAGCGCGACGATAGCGATCAGGCCAGTCGTCAACACGCCACGACTGCGATATTCCCACAGTACATCGATGGTCGAGGCTGGGTCTGTCGCCGAGGCTATCGCGCCAAAGACGATGCCCGCAGCCAGGCCCACCGAGGCGTTACCCATTACGAAGTAGACGAACAGGCCTGTCGATAGCCCCACCAGCATAAAGGCGGTCAGGCCCTCGCCCAGAAGAATGGCCATAAACTGCTTGCCGTATTTCTTGAATATCTCACCCTTCAGCTCTCCGCCGACGAGAAAACCTATGATGCCCAGGGCGAAATAGTTGAACTGGCGGAAATGCACGATGTCGCCCTGAGTTATAAGCCTGAACCCGCTCTCTCCCAGCAGTAGGCCTATGGCGATATAACCCACCACCTGCGGGATGCGAAGCTTTTGGAAAAATCTCGCGCCCATCGCTCCACCAAAAAGGGCAAAGCCGAACAGCAGCAAAACCGGAAAATGGAACAACTCTACTTCACCTATAAAAACCGGGGCCATATCAATTTTCCCCTATCGTCAGGATGTCATAAACCTCACCAGGCTCGGTGGCAGCAAGAATGGCCTCGCGCGATTCGTTCTGCTGGAGAATCTCTGCCACCGCTGCCAGCAGGCGGATGTAAGTTTCGTGCTGGCCCTGCGGTGCTACAATAAATACCACGAGATTTACAGGCAGCGAGTCCATGCTTTTGTAGTCCGCTATGCCCTGCTTGCACACCGCCACCGCGATGGCAGCCTTTTTTATGCCATCAAGGCGAACATGTGGCACGGCCAGGCCGTTGCCGATACCAGTGCTCATTAGTTCCTCCCGCCGCTTGACCGCATCGAGCAGCTTGCCAGGGTCCGTATCAAGACTCTCTGCTACCAGGTCGGACAATTCCTCCAGCACCTTAGCCTTGCTGACTTTGCAGGATAGCAGGATATTTTTCTCGGCTAGGTAATTCTTCAAGTTCATCAAATGCTCTCCAAAACAACTACAAATAAACTCCGAAGTCTAACGCCTTGGCATATGGGCTGCTACACAATTCTGGCTTTTTCGCGCAAAATATCATACCATCCCCGTCAAGATAGTGGGTAAGAAACGAGATAAGCGATGAAAAAACGAATAATCTTCGGCAGCGTGATGATAGCGGTTTTACTGGGCGTGTTCTGGGCGGACTGGCGATGGGAGCAAGCCTCTGGCCAGGCGCGGGCCGGCGATACTTGCCCCACCAGCGGGCTGCCCCTGGCGATACTGTTCCTGCCCGTGCTGTGGGTCGGTTTTTGGGAGTTTGCGAAAATGGCCCGGGCGCTGGGCGTGGAGGTGCACATCAAAACAGGCCTGGCGGGTGTTACTCTGCTGGCCTGCCTGCCTATACTGAACAACATATTCCCCAGCCTTGCACTGGCTCCCCAGCTGGCGGTCGCACTGTCGCTGATGCTTATTTTCGCGGGCCAAATGTCGCATGGACAACTCGACGACGCTCTGCGACGCGTCGGCCTTACCATGCTCGGCGTAGCGTATCTGGGCCTGTGCGGGGGGATCGTAATGTCGATGCGAATCCGCTTTGGCCTGCCCGTGCTGATGATGTTCCTCGCAGCGGTGAAGGCTACGGATATCGGAGCGTATTTCACAGGCTCGTTCATCGGCAAACACAAGATGATAGCCTGGCTTAGCCCGGGCAAAAGCTGGGAAGGCCTGGCCGGCGGGCTTGTCTGGGCCAGTCTGGTTTCGGTAGGCCTATGGTGGATATTCCCGCCGAACCCGCCGCGGGAAATGTTCGACGAATCCTGGGCCTCGCTGATAAAGGTAGCCTGCTTCGGCTTGGTCGTCGGGGTTGCGGGACAGTTCGGCGACCTGTGCGAGTCGCTGATGAAACGCTCGGCGGGGGTCAAAGATTCAGGCTCGCTGGTCCCCCAGTTCGGCGGCGCGTTGGACATGCTGGACTCGCCACTCCTGGCCGGGCCGATAGCATACGTCATGCTGATATACATGTTCTAAACCGTAGCGTGGGCGTCTTGCCCATATTTTTTTCTTTTCTTTGTCATTTCCGCGAAGCTTGTCCTCGACCCGATCGGGGAGCGGGAATCCAGTTTTTTCTTTTTCTTCTTCGTCATTCTGAATTCGTTATTGATTCGGCATTTGAGCTTCGTTATTCGTCATTTTCCGTCCAACTATGACACCCGGCAGACCCGCGGTGTGGCCACGCCACCCTCCGCATTACCACCCGTCGGCCGCAGTGTAACCTTTGGTTGAACCAAGCTCGAATCCATGACTACCCTGGCGGGAAAAATCCTAGATATTTGGGCTGGATGTTTCTCCGGTTGTGTGGCAAAATGCCGCAAATGGCCGAACCAAATATTCTCGTCGTCGGATCGATAAACATGGACATCGCCGTGCGGGCGCCAGCCTTGCCAACCCCCGGCGAGACTGTCCTTGGCAGCGACTTCAAAGCGTCTCCCGGCGGCAAGGGCGCCAACCAGGCTGTGGCTGCAGCCAGGCTCGGAGCCAACTGCCAAATGATAGGCCGAGTCGGCGACGACGCGTTTGGCCAGGATCTCCGAGCGAGTTTCCGGGCTGAGGATATCGACACCGAACACATCCTCGAGACGAAAAACACCCCCTCCGGCGTGGCTATAATCGTCGTCAACGCCCAGGGCGAGAACTCCATCGTCGTGGCTAGCGGTGCCAACTTCGCCGTTACGCCAGACGACCTGTTCTCGCGCGAGGCCCTTTTTCGCCGGGCTGACGTGGTGCTGCTGCAGCTCGAGTTGCCCCTGCCGACCGTGCGTGCAGCGGTGGACCTGGCCCGGCGAGGCGGGGCGAAAATAATACTCGACCCCGCTCCGGTGCCCAGGCGGTTCCCGCCGGAGCTGTTCCAGGTGGACGTCATCACGCCCAACGTCGTCGAGGCTGAGTCGCTGATGGGCGACGGGGCAGCGGAGGAGCGGGTGGACAAACGCACCGCCGCGGCTCTGATTTCGCGAGGGGCCAAGGCGGCGGTGTTGAAACTCGGCTCGCGTGGTTCGGTCGTAGCCGCGGCTGACGGACATTTCTATCGCGTCGGGCCATACAAGGTGGGCGTGGTAGACACCACCGCCGCGGGCGACACCTTCACCGCGGCACTGGCGGTGGGCATGGGTCGAGGCCTGGGACTGCACGAGTCCGCCAAGTTCGCCAACGCAGCTGGCGCATTGGCCTGCACAAAAATCGGCGCCCAGGAAGCTACCCCCACCGCCGGCGAAGTCAAGATGCTCATGGCTGACCAGGACCCGTAACCGCCGCGGCTATTTGCCCATAACCGTAACGATGAATCGGCGGCGGCGCGGGCCATCGAACTCGCAGAAGTAGACCCCCTGCCACGTCCCGAGCGTCATTCTGCCCTTGGCCAGCGGGATAGTTTCGCTCGCTCCGAACATCGAGCTTTTCACATGGGCGGCGCTGTTGCCCTCGCTATGGTCGAAAAAAGGCTGACGCCAGGGCACCATCTCGTCCAGCTGTTTCAAAATATCATGAATCACATCCGAGTCGGCGTTTTCGTTAATCGTGATGGCTGAGGTCGTATGTGGCGTGTACACCATAACGAGGCCATCGGTTATCCCGCTGTCGCGAATGGCCTGGGCTACCCGCGAGGTGATATCGACCATCGCGTCGTGGTGTTGCGTCCGAAGTTCAAATTCTGTCGTACTCATTTCAAGGTCTCCCAAAAGCTCTACTATACCACAGCCAAGCTGAACTATAGCAGGAATTGGCACGCCCCCATACAAAACTTCTTCGATTCCGCCAAAGAATTATATCGACTTTGCTCTAAATTGAGAGTAAAACCGCCGCCGAGAGTTAGAGCGGTGGATACCCAGGGCAGTTTTCGTCCTGGATCAAACAATTAACTCAAACTGACCGATTTTCAGCAATCCAACCGCGGGGTTGTTGACTGGTTGAT
>JAOZNE010000429.1:0-1127 GCA_029933955.1 Phycisphaerae bacterium | reverse complement strand
GAAAAATCAATAGGCCAGGGAGATTTTCGAGCCTGGGTAGTAGAAGTTTAGTATCTGCTCGGCTGAGAGTCCGCCGCGTGCCATGGCTTCGGCTCCCCATTGGCTCATCCCCACGCCGTGGCCAAAACCTTTGCCGTCGTAGAATTCGATAGCTTGGCCCAGGTCGCGGATTGCGCAATTCATGGAGTAGAGTTTTTTTGCTGCGGGGATATCAGACCGCAGCAGGCACAGGCGGACGTCCTCTGCCCTGACAGGCACGGCTTGGCCCTTGGAGTTGACGACCGTCAGCCAGATGGGCCGACCGTAGCTGGTTTTGCTTTTGACGCGAAGTTCCTTCAGGTCGCCAAGTGCCGCGATGCGTTTATAATTTTTCGCCAGCGCGCGGAAGAGGTCTTGCTTGTCTATTTTCACCGGCTTCCACGTATATCGCGGGCAGGCCTTGCCCCAGTTATCTTCCTGCCCGCCGGCTTGGGGTGGGATTGGTTGCTTGACGTTTCGCAGTACCTCGGCGCCGTTGACCCACCCGCCGTTGCAGGCTGAGAATTGCGTGAGGAAAATTTTATCCTGGCCGGTTTGGTTGTATGTCAGCACCTGGCCATGCGTGTCGCGGACGGATTTCCAGCTCTTGTCGGTCTCGGCCAACATGCCACCATAGACTTGCGACTTTTGCGAATCGTAGACGTCGAAGTTCCGCCGTTGGCCCCTTGTGGCAAGCTCGAACAGGGCGTAGGTTCTGGCGGCGATGGCTTGGGCGCGATAGGCTTGGGGGTGGAAGTTGGCGTAGAGTTCCTTGGCTACGACGCTGGCAAGATAGCTTTCCATGTCCAGGTCGTTTTGGACGTGGAACCCTTTTTCCCCGGCGGAGATGAGGTTCAGTTTGCCGCGGTATATTTTCTTGCCATAGCCGACGTAGCTGTCGATAGGGATAATCGTAAGTTTCTTGCCGAGCAGTTTTTTCGCCAGGCCTGGCTGTTTTTTATCCGTCTTGCCTTCGTCCCGAAGCTTTAAAATCCATTGGCCTGGACGTCTGGTGCAGAGCGTTTTTTTCATCGGGCCTGGGCTTTGTCGCACCTGAACCGCGTCGAGCAGTATGCGGTATCGGCCTGTGGTGTATATTTCCGCTGATT
>JAOZNE010000428.1:0-1127 GCA_029933955.1 Phycisphaerae bacterium | reverse complement strand
CAGCGACACCAGGGCTACACTGATATTTTCTCGCTCGCTCATAGCCGAGATGATAATTCAAATCTCCGCCAGTGAAAAGCGATTCTATTTCTGATTTTGTTGGTAATTTGTTATTTGTGCTTTTTTGGAGACACGAGGAAAAGTGGCGCAGGGAGTTTTTCGCTGGTGAGGTATAGGCTCTTGCCGTCTGGGCCATAGCATATAGACTCGCCTTGTTTGCGGGCGGGGACATTTATGACTAGGCCTTTGCGGTTAAATGTTTTTTTCCATGATTCGCCTGGTTTTCGGGCGTACTCGTAGGCACAGCCATAGGTCAGAATGACCGCCCGCAGCCCGTCGGGAGATATATCCATCGCGGTAGTCCAGAGGATCGGCAGGTTTGCGATAGGTTTGGCGACAAGTTTTTTCTTTATCCCAGCCCGGCCTGCCCCAGATAGCGGAAGGGTGTAGACGGTTTGCCGGGGGTGTTTTGAAACAAGCAGAATCAGATTGTTTGCGGGATCCACCGCGACAGACTCGCAGTCGCGCGGGCCGTCCTTATAGGTAAAATTAATTTTCCCCACAACCTTGGCGGAGAGTTTCACATCGCGTTTCAGCAGGTTAATCTTCGGCTCGGCGATGATATAGAGCGTGTACGTTTCGCGTTTTCGCGAGTTGTCGCCGACATCCGCCAAGAGCAGGTAGTGTTTGTTGTTTTTGGTGAAGGCAGCCATGTCTTCCCAATCGCGGGCGGCTCCATTGATTTTAACTGTTGCGATATTGTCACCCTTGGCGTTGAACGCAAAGATGCGAGGCCTGTCGCCAGAGTCGTTATGCGTCCAAAACACGCCTGGAACGGTTCGTCCCGCCGCAAGACCGCTGCTCTCGTTAATAGCTTTGTTCGCAAGAACAGCTATCTGCTTGCCCGGCGCGTAATCAATCCGCTTCGGAGCCTGCCCCGCCCCTGCCATCGCACCGCAACTCATCGTAAACAGGCATGATATTGCGACGACCAATTTCGTTGACCAATTCATGTTAGAAAACCTTTCTTCTCAAAATCCCACAATCCATAGTCCAAATTTCGCAGCCAAAAGTATATACTGTCGGCGTGAATCTGGACATAAAACCATTTCGAATCGGCGATGTCG
>JAOZNE010000427.1:0-1130 GCA_029933955.1 Phycisphaerae bacterium | reverse complement strand
TGCGGGGGAGTTACGAGATAGCTTTGGTGCTGTCGATGACGCTTTGGAGGGTTTGCTCCAGGGTCGTTGTAGGTTCATAGCCTATGGTTTGGCCGATGCGGTCCAGGCAAGGTACCCGCCGCATCATATCGTCGAAAGGCTTGCCGTACGCCTCCTCGTATGACAGGTGGCGAATCTCGCTTCCGCTGCCAGTCATCGCGATAATTTTCCTCGCCAGGGCCTCGATGGTAATCTCCTCCTGCGAGCCTACGTTATAAACTCTGCCCGGAGCCTCGGGGCTGTTCATCAGTTGTATCGCAGCTGAGACCACATCGCCGACATATCCAAAGCATCGAGCCTGCTTGCCCGTGCCATAGATCAGCAACGGCTCGTTTTTCAGTGCGCGTGCTACGAACCGCGGAATCACCATGCCATATTGTCCCGTCTGCCTGGGCCCGACGGTGTTGAAGAATCTCGCCACTACCACAGGCAAGCCAAACTGCTCGAAATAAGCCAAGGCCAGGAATTCGTCTATCGCCTTGCTGCACGCGTAGGCCCATCGGGAAAATTTCGTGCTGCCCATGACCGTGTCGTCGTCTTCCTTAAAGGGCACGTTGTCGCTCTTGCCGTAGACTTCGCTGGACGAGGCGATGAAGATTTTTTTGCGGAACTTGTTAGCTATGTTCAGCACGACCTCGCTGCCGTGGATGTTGGTCTCGATAGTGCGGACGGGCTGGTCGACTATCAGTTTCACGCCGACAGCCGCAGCCAGGTGATAGACCACGTCGCATTTTTCCACAAGCACGTGCATCGTCTCAGCGTTGCGGACGTCGTCATGGACGAACTCGAAATTATCCCGCCCCGCGATATGCTCGATATTGGCTTCGCTGCCCGTGCTGAGGTCGTCGACAGCGATAACACCTTGACCCGCAGTGAGGAGTTGCTCCGCCAAATGCGAACCGATAAATCCCGCTCCGCCCGTAATCAACGCCTTCATATCAACACCTCTTGAAAAAAAGTTATCAGTTGTCAGTTATCAGTAATCAGTAACAGCAAAAACAGAAACAGAAACAACAACAGCAACTACGAAAGACGCGAAAAGAGGCGAAATTATTTTTTGGTAACCGTTCACAGCTTTTTGTTTTAGCTCC
>JAOZNE010000426.1:0-1131 GCA_029933955.1 Phycisphaerae bacterium | reverse complement strand
TCGCAGGCTGTGATATCTTCCGACCAGCCTGGCAGGGTTTCGTAGACGCATTCGAAATCGCCCAGTACGCCCGGGTCGAGTTGGTCTACCTCTCGCCCGTCGATGCGGTAGCCTGTGCAGATTTTCAGTTCATCCATGCCCGAGAGTACGTCCAGCAGCATCAGCGCCAGTTCGTCCACGCCGGAGAGGTCAGCTGTATATTTCACGACCATTGCGTCAAGCCAGCCGCAACGTCTGGGCCGGCCTGTGGTTGTGCCAAACTCGCGACCCTGCTGACGAATCCGCTCGCCGATCTCGTTATCCAGTTCCGTCGGGAAAGGCCCAGCCCCCACGCGAGTGCTGTAAGCTTTCATAATACCGACGACCGACCCGACGGATGACGGTGGCACGCCGGCTCCGCCTGGCACGCCGCAGGCGCTGACCGATGAGCTGGTAACGTACGGGAATGTCCCGTGGTCGATGTCCAGCATACAGCCCTGGCCACCCTCGAAAAGAACGCTCTTGCCATCCTTACTAGCCTGGCGGAGCATGGCGCCGGTGTTGCGAACCATGGGTTTGAGTAGCCGACCCAGCTGGATGTATTGCTCGACGATTTCGTTGATGTCCATTGCCTCAGCGCCGTACATAGCCTGGAATGTGCTGTTTTTTATCGCGCCGACGAGCTGAATTTTCATCGCCAGGGCTTTTTCGTCCAGCAGTTCCATCATGCGGATAGCGGTGGAGCGATTGGCTTTGTCCGAATAGCACGGGCCTATGCCTCGGGCGGTCGTGCCGATTTTCTTCGCGCCTAGTTGTTGCTCGGAGAGTAGGTCGTGCATTTTGTGCCAGGGCATGACCACGTGGGCCATGCTGCTGACGGAGAGGTTTTCAGGCCCGACGCTCACGCCGCGTTGACGCAGTGCTTCGATTTCTTCCATCGCTACGACCGGGTCGAAAGCTACGCCGTTGCCGATTACGTTCATCGTATTTTCGTGGAGAATGCCGCACGGGATAAGGTGCAGAGCGAACCGCTCGCCAGCGACGGTAACGGTATGTCCCGCGTTGGCTCCGCCACAGTCTCGCGCGACGTAGTTGCTGGCGGCGGCCAGGGTGTCGACAATTTTGCCCTTGCCCTCGTCGCCCCACTGCAAG
>JAOZNE010000020.1:10109-16088 GCA_029933955.1 Phycisphaerae bacterium | reverse complement strand
TGCCGTCAAGCAGATGCAGGAGCTTGCGGTCTTTGAGCATATCCAGCATGTGGTATGTGGCATACGGCGAAGCACAAGCCCCCCCGATGATCGTAACATCAGGATCCACGCTGCGGATGGCCTTGACGGCAACCTCGGTAATATCAACCAGGCGTTGCACCCAAACCGTATCCTTGCCTTCTTTGGCGTTCCATGTGCCGCCAAATGCCCGTCGAATGTCAAAATTGGTCGGCTCGTTCCACATCTCCCAAACCTTCACCCTCCCCTTGAAAGTTTCAGCCATAAAGGTGCAGTATCTTGCATAGGCCTCTTTGAATTCCTCGAAGTCTTTAAAAGAGTAGTGTTTCGGGGCGACATTACCAATAAGCATAATAACATCAATGCCTCTTGCCTGCGCATCGTTGACCCAGTCATTTGCGTATTGCGGGAACTTAAATACGCCTTTTTCCCGCTCGAGTCTGTGCCAGAAAGCACCATCATCGCGAATCCACTTAAAACCGGCCTTTTCAATCAGCGGCATCACTTTTTTGTAATCCCACCATTGCCCGAAATGAGTCTGTGTGCCGAAAATCGACCCGGAAATTTCCTTGGAAGTTTTCAGTTTGATTGCGTCTGCCGCCATCGCCGCTGAAGCTGTCAATACGACTGCCAATAACATTGTCGCTATAACTTTACTCATTTTCATAATACTGCCCTTTCCGTGTTGGTTGCTTTCCATTGTAATTACCGTAGCCTCTCGTTACTTATAGTTCCAGAGGGGGTCGCTCCAGGCGTCCAGGCTTATCGGATAGTCAATCCTGCCAACATGGCCATCGACATAAACGAGGTTTACCGCGTCGTCGTGCCTGTAATGCAGCAGATTGTGATATATACTGCCCCCCGACTGCCACCCCCCCCCTGGCGGGTATGCCAACATATTCCAAATGTTTATGCAAAAGCCAGTTGAATCGGCACTCATCATAGTTTGGTCCGGGTGCCTGGATTGCAGTATACTCGCCTGGTAGGCATCTCTTACTCCAGGCTTTCCCGCGTCCGTCCAGGGAGCCCATGTGAGCGGTTCGCAATTCCAGCCATATGATGTCGTCATGTACCAAAGGACATAATCGGGATAAAAAATTATCTCACCGGTAGAAACCCAATTTCCTCGTGTTACAGGGATGCTGGGGCAGCGGAATAACATTTTGTTGTCCCCGACAAACGGCATAATCTCCGAGTTCCAATAATTACTATTCCCCGGCCCCGCTACCATCGGAGGCAGTTTGTCGCCCATTTCCTGGGCATACAGCGCCACGCCCAGGGCTATCGATTTTAGATTCGACGCGCAAACTACCGACCGGGCCAAGTCCTTAGCCTTGGTCAGGCTGGGCAAGAGAATGCTCACCAACAGCGCGATGATGGCGATGACCACCAAAAGCTCTATTAAAGTGAAACCATCCGATTTTGCATTTTTCTTCAAAGGCATTTTAATCTCCTTTGCGTAAAAGTTGTCAGTCGTCAGTTATCAGTTACCAGTTATCAGTTATCAGTAAAAGCAAAAAAACGTGGTTCGCTGTTTCTGTTTTTAAAATAATTCGTTTTTGCTTTTTTCGCGTTTTTTCGTGTTTTTCGTAGTTCTAAAATCCGTGGTTTTTTATTTCGCTGGCGGTGCTGTCGTTTCGCCCGGCACGAGGTCGCACGATAGTTGTAGATGAACCGGATCCTGCAGGCCTGTTTCAATCTCCCGCACGACCAGTTCCAATGCTTTTTCGATAATTTTATCCTCGTGGAAATCGACCGCTGTTGTCTTATTGGAAATAAGATAATTCAATGCCGTGCCAACGCACACGACGGAGATGTCATGGGGAATTTTCATGCCCCGGGAAACAGCAAACCTTACAACTCCAGCCTCGATGGCAGGCGGAGCTATCAGGGCGGTAATATTTGAATTTTGGCCAAACAGTTTCTCGCCCGTTGCCAAGCCCCATTCTATCAGCCGCCCCGGCCTGTGTATGATAGTGTCCTGAGGGATAACGATGGCGTCATCAGCCGTCGCGCCACTTTCTTTCAAGGCTTTGACATAGCCTCGATAATGGGCGCTATCGACAGCAGGCTCGTTGCTCCGGCCAAGTCCTACCAGGGCAATGCGACTATGGCCCAGGTCGGCCAGGTGTTTCGTCGCGAGGTATCCGACGAGAAAGTCGTTACCCGTAACGCAAGGCAGCGAGAGGGACAGATGGCTGGGGTTGACCAGCGCGAACGGAAAACCCTTGGCTCGGAGCTGGAGCAACGCCTCAGCGGTCTGCCTGCCAGCGGGCGGAAATATTATCGCACCGGCTGGCCCAAGTTCCGGAAGTTTTTCTATAAGCTCAGCTACGTTTTTGTAGTCCTCGGTACTCAGGACGACTTCCCTGTACCCATCATCCTTGCAGCAGGCCTGCATAGACCGAGCCATCCTGCTGAACATCTCGTTGGTGTCAATCCCGGGTACGACGAGAGCGATTTCCCGCAGCCCATTTTGCGGATGTTTGTTGTTGGGAGTTACGAACACGCCTTTACCCTGGTAGCGAACGATATACCCCTCAGCATCGAGTTCCTGCATAGCCTGGAGCACCGGAGCCATGCTAACGCCCCTGTCCCGGGCCATTTTTCGCAAGCTCGGGAGCTTCTCGCCAGGCCTCAACGACTTGCTGCGAATGCGCTCGATAATGTCGAGCTTGAGCCTCTCATAAATTGGTCCCGTGTCCATATTCGCCATCACCTAAGCCCTTTTTCAACGCCGCCCAGCTGTTCATAAACAACCATACACACTTCGCAGGTGCGGGTCAAGACAAATAAAGATAAAAAGTAACCGTTGTGAGCCTTCCCGTTCGCAACAGAAATCGCGGTAAAATGAGTGTTATAAAGTAGCTGGAGCTGAAACATCCATCCGTGTGGCATAAGGCTGGGGATAGCCTTTGTTTATAAGATGCCGTGCCCCTGCAGCACACTCGTAAAATCATAGCTGGTAAACTGGCTGCCCTGGTCGGTGTTGAAAATCTCAGGACGCCCGCTAGCCAACGCACGATTCAGTGCCGAGACGCAAAAATCCGCTTCCAATGTTATCGATACTTCCCAGCTCAATACATAGCGGCTGAACCAGTCCATGATTGCCACAAGGTACACCCAGCCACGGTACATTCTCACATACGTAATACCTGTCGACCACACCTGATCAGGCTTCGTTACTCTTACATCGTCGAGTAGGTATGGATAGATTTTATGTTGCTTGTTCGGCATACTCAAACCTCGTTTTCGCCTCGGATAAACAGCCTCCAAACCCATCTGACGCATCAGCCGCCGGATCCGTTTTGAATTCACACAATGCTTTTTACGCCGCAACCATCGTGTCGTTTTTTCTACTCCGTAAAACGGAGTCTTTACATGTTGCGCATCGATAATTCGCATCAGCTGTTCGTTGGAGGTTGTGTCTCTGCATGGTTTGTAATACAGACTGCTGCGGCTGAGGTTGAGCAACTCACACTGCCCGCACAGGTCGTATTCGAAGCTACCAGGCACTATGGATTCATTTACGATTCGCTAAAATCCATCAAGGCTATAAAGCGAATTGTGATGGCGTATCCGGGCCATGTCCGACTAGTCTTTCGCGGTAAGCAAAGGAACGATCGGATGCCAGGAAACTCGCCAAACTACTTTGTCTTGACGAAGCCCCAATGGCGTATATTCCCTCGCAGGATTCCTCAGCTGGGAAGAACCGACTGGGTCATATTACCAAACAAGGGCTGGCGGCAGTTCGCAAATTACTTTGCGAAGGCGACTGGCAAGTGATCAGGCGGTGCCCGGAAATGTCTCGTAAATTTGACAAGACTTGCCATGGCCGACAGGATCGTCGCAAGATAGCACTTGTTGCCACCGCTCGTCATTTATCTTGTGTTATGTTTTCGATGCTCAAGACTGACGAAGTTTATCGAGGTGCGGCATGAGATTTTTCGGCAGAGATTTACTGGCAAATCGACAAGCTGTTTTGCGTGTGTGAGATTTTTTCACGGCTTTCCATAACTATTGTTTTGCACAGATTTTAGCCATGTTTTGTAGCATAAGATTTACTTCGGATTTCAGATTGCGGATTTCGGATTGTTTCGCGAAACTAGCTCAATTCGAAATCTGAAATCCAAAATCCGAAATTGCCCGGGATAACCAACCAATTTTATGCCCACACACGATGCCCAATGGTAAGACCTTTAATCTCGCACACACCATTTCCACCATTCACCATTTATTGTGTGCGTTTGTTTGGTTTGTTTTTTTGCCTCGATGCTGTATCATGTCGGTTTGGATTTGTGTAGCCCTGTGGCGAGAGCTTTTGTTTTATATTCCGGAAGCGGTGATTTAGTTGAGTGAAGATATTCATCATGAATGTGGCGTGGCGGCGTTGTATTGGCTGAACGAGCCTGTTGGGCCCAAAGGGCCGGTAAGTAAAATCGCAGCTGGCGAGGTGGCTAAGTTTATGCCGACCATGCTGCTGAACCTGCAGAACCGCGGCCAGCTTGCCGCGGGCCTAAGTTCGTTTGACCCGGCCAGGCAGCAGATACTCGACACCTTTAAAGACCTTGGCGGCGTGGCAGAGGCCTTTCGCATGTCGCACCCGACAAAGCACACAGCCATCATGCGCGAGTATGCGGGCAAGGCTGCGATTGGCCATACTCGATACGCGACCTGCGGCAAGGACGACGCGCGATACGCCCAGCCCTTCGAACGGCACCACGGGAGACTTTGGAAGTGGTATTCTTTCGCGTTCAACGGCAACCTGGCCAACTATGTCCACCTGCGAGAGCAGCTGCTGTCCAAACGGCACTATGTTCTCACGCTCGATACCGACACTGAAATTCTCATGCACGAGCTGTCGTATCGGCTTCGGGGCGACCGCCTGCCGGGCCTGCGAAAAGTTATGGCTGGGATGTCCCGCGCGTTTGACGGAGCCTACAATATCGCCTTTCTCGACGCGATGGGAAGGATGTTTATCGCGCGCGACCCGCTGGGCCTCAGGCCGATGTGCTGGGCGACTCAGGGCAAACTTTTTGCCGCAGCCAGCGAGTCCGTAGCCTTGCACAATCTTGGTTTCACCGAGGTGCACGACCTCAAGCCGGGCCAAATGGCAATCGTCGAAAACGGCAAGCTGCGGTTCGAACGCTTTGCAGAGTCTCGGCGGAAGGCTCATTGCTTTTTCGAGTGGATATATTTTTCCAACGTCGCCAGCGAGATGGACGGCTCGGGCGTTTACATAACCCGCAGTCGCTCTGGCGAGAAGCTCGCGACGATGGAAGACCAGGAGATCAACGGCGATTGCGTCGTCGTGCCCGTGCCGGACACAGCCAAGGCTGCAGCGGACGCCTATGCGTATCAGCTTGGCATTCCGTGCGTCGAGGGGCTGATGCGCAACCGTCATGTCGGGCGAACCTTTATTCAGTCCAGCTCGACCCGCAATAGCAGCGTCAGCAACAAGTACACGCCCCTGCCCAGCGTCATGGCGGGCAAGCGGGTTTTCCTGGTGGAAGATTCCATCGTCCGCTCGACGACCCTGCGGTCGCTGGTGGAGCACATTCGCAAGCGAGGCCGAGCAAAGGAAGTTCACGTTCGCGTAGCCTGCCCGCCGATTATCGCGCCGTGTTTTTACGGTATCGATATGTCCACGCTCGACGAGCTGTTCGCGACGGAATTTCTGCCCAAGCGATACGCCGGCAGGCCCAGCAAGGGGATGCTGACAAAAATGGCCAAGGTGCTTCATCTGGACAGTTTGAAGTATCTCGCGGTGAGCGACCTGGGGCCTTGTCTGGGTATGAAATGCGAGAATCTTTGCACAGGCTGCGTTACTGGGAAATATCCCAGCAAGTGGGGCAACAAGCTAATTGCCCGGGCGAGGCAAAACAAAACGGGCGGCAAAAAAGGCAGAACGTACGAGTAACAGGTTGATTGGTTGATTAGTTGACTGGTTGATTAGTTGAC
>JAOZNE010000020.1:0-10009 GCA_029933955.1 Phycisphaerae bacterium | reverse complement strand
GTTGACTGGTTGATTAGTAAAAAATTACACAGATATCTACAGCAATCGGTATCGAAATCGATAGCGATGGGTGAGACCCGGTTAAAAACTAATTTCACGCACCAGCGCAAGGAGATAGCCATGACGCGGAACAAGATTGAGTTTACGGATTTTTATGACCAGACCGTCCAAGCGATGACTTCGCACGGGCTGTTGCTCGGCAGCTACGACGCTGCGGGGCAGGCCAATATTATGACCATAGGCTGGGGCACGGTCGGCAGCGTCTGGGGCATGCCCGTCTGGACGGTGCTGGTTCGCCCGAGCAGGCATACCTACAACAACATCGAACACACGGGCTGTTTCACCGTCAACGTGCCCGGCGAAGACCTCGGCCTGGCCTGTGCGACATGCGGCTCTAAGAGTGGCCGAGATATCGACAAGTTCGCCGAGTGTGGCTTGACCGCCCAGCGAGCCTCGACCGTCTTGGGGCCTACCGTGGAGCAGTGTCCGATCGTCTATGAGTGTCAGGTCGTCCACCGCAACGATGTTATCCCCGAAAGGCTGGCGGAGGAGATTCTCTCCGGCGCGTATGTCGATGGCGATTATCATCGGATTTACTTCGGGAAAATCCTGGCTGCCTACGCAGCTCCAAACGCAGCTGAGCTGTTGGGCTAGCGGACGATGTGGCGACGAGCGACCATCTCGGCCTGGCTGATAGCGGCGGCGTTGAGTTGCCCGGCAGCGGTGCCTCTGCAAGACGACCCGCCGGTAGCTTCTGGGCCCAAGGCCGGGGTGATTGTCGGGCGGATTACGCCAGCTGAGTTGGTGCGGGCTGATACGCTCCGGGCGGTTTCACGGGTAAGCGGGGCGAAGTTTTCCCCCGCGAGTTTCGACGCCAAAACCGGCGAGTTTCGCTTCGCCAATATCCCCGGCGGCGGAGCGTGGGACATCTGCTTTACTACGATTGACGGGCGAGACTACGAGGGGATAGATCTGGAATTCGTCGGTGCCAGGCTGGACAGACTGGCCCAGCTGCGGCGGAAATCGTTGGGGCTAAGCGGGCGGGACGCGAAAAAACCGCCGGCGCAGTTTTTGGCCCAGGACGTGCGAGCTATCGAAAAATTCGTGCGAGACTGGCAGGATTTTCTGGACACGCGACGCGTTTTGTACATCCAAGGCCAGGGCCAGCGGGCGACGTTGCTGGTGGAACTTATGCGGACGCGAGACTTCCACAAGTCGCGACAGGCTGGCGGGCCAGGCCAAGTCGTTTGGCGAGTCGAGCTTTGGTACATGCAGAAACAGGGGGGTGGCTGGGCGAGATTGGCCAACGTGGAAAAACTCCTGCGACGCCGGCGATGTTCGCTCGCGGAGTTGCAGCGGAGCGTAGCTATCGAATATTATCCCCAGCTCTCCGCCAGCCTAAACGACGCAGGCCAAGCCAAGCCCATAAGGTTCACCATCCCCGACATAAAAAAAACCGACCCAACAAGAGGCCGACCCGCCAAAGCAAAACTAACCCCAAAAACCAAACCCCACATCCTGGGCCTGGGGAAATAGTTGACTGGCGGATTGGTTGATTAGTTGACTGGTTACGTGGCTTGGACGTCTCGTCCATGCGTAGCATGGGCATCTTGCCCATGTTTTTTGTTTTTTTTCTGTATCTTTCCCGCGAAGCTTGTCCTCGACCCGATCGGGGAGCGGGAATCCATTCTTTTTCTTTTCTGTTTTGCTTTTACTGGTAACGGGTAACCTTTTTTCTCTCTGCGTTCTTTCGCGGTAAACTTTTTCTTTTTTTCCGTCGAAAAAAAATCGAATACTTTTAGATGTTTCCGCAGGATTTTTACTTGAACTGCCGGAAAAAATGTGTATCCTGCATCTCTACTTTCAAGCTGACTACCGCATCGGAAGCCTGAAAGTTTGCAATCTGCGGGCGTAGCTCAGTGGTAGAGCGTCACGTTGCCAACGTGAATGTCGTGAGTTCGAATCTCATCGCCCGCTTTTACAAGCCCCGATGTCACCAGGCGTCGGGGCTTGTCATTTCCTGCCAACTCTTGAAATTTCAAAGGCTTGTGAATCCCCCCCTTTTTTGTTTTCCCTTGCCCGGTGCCGTGGATGCGGTTTTTGCAGCCGCAATATCGTCAAGCGTGGTTGCAAACACCGCCGCACCGGGGTGATTTTCAGTTACAGTTTACAAACTGGCTTGGCTTGGCGAGGCGGCGGCTTGGGGGACGCTGGCGGATAGGCCTTGCCTGTCCATGCCCTCTTGGAGCTTTTCCTTCATCAGCCTGCCGAGCTTGAACTTGACGGTTCGCTTGGGCGGCACGTGAACCCGCTCGAGAGTTTTTGGATTCTGAGCTGTGCGGGCAGCTCGCAGTTTGGTCTCGAACACGCCGAATTCGCGAAACTCCAGCCTATTGCCCCGGCCCAGCTCTTCGACAACCTCGTCGAGAAACAACTGAACGATCTGCTTGACCTTGACTCGCTTCTGACGAGTCTGCTCAGCAATGCGGTCTACCAATTCTTTTTTCGTTACCGTATGCATATTATTCCCTTTCCACGCTATCAGCCAACAAAGCCAGCCACAAAATCAACGCCACTCCAACTGGCAGGTTTCGAACCGCCATCAGGATAAGAACTTATGCTAATCCATTTCACCCGCTCATGCAAGACTATTCTCAAAATGTTCAACTGCGGCACGGGTCAACAGGGCAAACAGGGTAAACAGCAGTCCACGGATTACACGGATTTTTAAGAAGATTACACGGATTGTTTTTATCAAAAAAAATCCGTGGTTATCTGTGTCTGTCCGTGGTTCGCTGTTTTTGCTTTTTCACAAAATTCGTGTTTATTAGTGTCCATTCGTGGTTCCTATGCCATGAACGGCTACGAAAATCACGACCGGTACGGGCCTAGCGGGCGATATTCGAGTTTGCATCGGCTTGGCATTTGCCCGTTTTCCTCGAATATTCTCAGCTCGTTTTCCTCAGCCAGCCAACACTCCGGCAGGTAATAATAGTCCTGGGGCCCGACCGTCCAGAATCGGCCCAGGTTGTGGCCATTGAGATACAACAAGCCCTTTTTCGAGCCATATATTTTCAGGAATAACGGAGCCTGAAGCCCGGCTGGGTCGTGCTTGAACTTTACATTGTACCAGCAACTCTTGCCGAGAATAGGCTCACCGACGGTAACTTCTGGCAAGGCCCAGGGGCGATAGCTCCAGGGCATGCCAGCGGAAATCGGCTCGACTAACGAATGAAACTTCACCCCGGCAAGGCAGTCGATATCCACGTCGCCCCAGAGCAGCATGCGGACGGTATTCTTGCCCCTTTTCAGGTCGGCTCCGAGGGTTACGTCGCCCCAGTTGTTCCCACCAGACGCGAAGAATCCCAGCGACCTGTCGTTGCAAAAAACCGCTGCGTGGTGTCCGCCCATATCGGCGAAACTCATGCCAACGGGCTGAACCTTTGACAGCGTCAGGTCAACCTCAGCCGACCAGACGGGCTGAGATTCCAGCTGCTCCATAAGATGCCCCAGGTTCCGCGGGACGATTCGCCTAGGGAAAGACTCGCACTGCTTCAGCCGAAACTTGCCGCACTTTAACGGCTTGGCGTCGTACACGTGGCCAAACAAACCCTTACGCTGACCAAGCCTTTCGCTGCTGTCGAATCGGCCCAGGTTCTCCACCAGCATGACGAGCGCGTTGGCACCTTTTTTGAACTTGGCCCGGATAGGCTCGCGCTTGGCTCCGTCGCCACGGCCCCACACGCCAATCAGCCCGCCATTGAGATACACCGACGCGCGATCCTCGCAGTCGGGCAGGAACAGCTGACAGACACGCTCGCGAGGCTGGTCTATATCGATGCGGAACCAGCCATACGGGCCAGTCAGGCCCAGCTTGGCCATGTCTTTGGGGCGGTCGAGTTTCTGCCATTCGAGTTTTTTGGATATCGGCTCGGGGCAGATGAACATTCTCTTCCAGTTGCCCAGCTGCGGGGGGTCGGTCTTGGCTACGCGCTGGACGGGGGGAGCTTTTACCTTCTTCAGTTCCGAGCCTGGCTCAGCTAGCGACAGCGTGAAATAATGCGTCGTCTTTTTGGGCAGGCGAATGTCCTCTGCCAACTCGCCGACGAACTGGGGGCCGAAGATTATGCTCTCTTCCACGGGCCAGGTTCGCATTGCCAGGTCGCTGTTGACGACGATGACCCGCAGGCCCTGGACATCGAATTCCGCGGGAGTGTCATCAGCGGGGATTTCAATTTGCGTCTCGACCCCCTCGACGCTTATCACGCCGCTGCACTTGGCCGGGCCGTGGAGTATCAGCACAGCGCCGCCCTCTTCGCCGAATATACCCAGGGGCATGAGCGAGCAATAGTCGAGTATCTCGCCGCTGGGCAGCCTCATGTCGAAAGGCAAGGCCAAGGCTCCGAAAGTCCGCAGGTCTACGGAAATTTTTCTGCCGTCGGGCAGGGCGACGGTCAGCTGCAAGACGTCTTTGCGTCCGTTGTTGGTTACGATAACCCAGCTGCCCGTCGGGCCTGTGAGAGTCGAGATATCCGTGGCGTCTACGATGCAAGCCGGGGCCGGGGCCGGTCGCGTGGCTGCGAAATACGACGCCATCGAACTGGCCAGGACGTTGACAAGACGGGTGAGATAGTATTTCGGCGTAAGTCCGCCGCCCTCCGCTACCGGTGCGTCGCAGTCGTAGCTGGTGGTGTAATAGGCATCAGCCCGGTCGGCCCGTCGCCCCGCAAGCAGGCCGAAGTTCGTCCCGCCATGCCACATGTAATAGTTGAATTGGCTGCCACAACCCAGAATCTCCGTCGCCCGCCTGGCCAGGGCCTGGTCGTCGCGACTGTTGTGCGCCTGGCCCCAGCAATCAGCCTGGCCCGTGTAAAATTCGCTGACCAGCAGCGGCGCGTCGGGCTGATGATGTTTCTGTCGGCGGATGGCTGGGATAACGTCCCACCCGTTGACGCACTCGATATTGTCCGGCACGGCCGGCTCGCTAGCGATGGGACAACCCGTCGCTGGGTCGTCGGTAACGTTGCAATTGATGATCGGTACGGTAAAGCCGCTCCGACGGAACATCTGGTTGATGAACTCCAGGTAAGCCAAGCGGTCAGGCATGGTCGTAGCCTGGTATTTGCTCTCGTTTTGGATAAGGATTATGTTGGCACCGTTGGTAACCTGGAACTCGCTTAGCTGGGGGAGAATCCTCGAGAAATATTTGTCGAAATAGTGCGAGTAGGCTGCGTTGTTCGTGCGATAGCTCATGCCGTTCTTCCCGGCCAGCCAGCCCGGCAGCCCGCCGAAGTTCAGCCCAGCTCCGACGAAAGGCCCGGGGCGCAGAATAACGTACAGCCCCATTTCCTCAGCGAGGTTGACGAACTCGATTACGTCGTTTTGGCCTTCCACATCGAGTTGGCCTTCGACAGGCTCATGGATGCCCCAAGCCAGGGGCGTGCTGATGCAGTTCAGCCCAGCGCGCTTGGCCTGGAGCAGGCGGTCTGCCCAGAGTTCCTCGGGGATGCGGAAGTAGTGCATCGACCCGCTTACAAGCCAAACCCTCTTGCCATCGATAATGAAACTACGATCGTCGTATGTTACCGTTGCCATGGTTTTTCCCTTGGCCAGGAGCCTTACTTACGTTTCTCGATATCCCGATACACTATAGAAGTTTAAGTTTACAGCCTAGCCTTGCAACAAAAAACCCACCATGCCCCGACGAACAGGCCTGTTCCCAGCCAGCCAAATTCGCTGCCAATGTCGCAAATCATCGCCTGTGTCTGCGAGCATAATTCCTGATATATTCGTCGGTTATATCGCTTTGTTCTTATCGACCCCCCTGCTATAGACCCAGCTGGGCCTGTTTTGTCGCTCGAGAGAGCTGGCACGCGTAACATTGTCCCTGCCAAGACATTACGGTTTTTTTGCGAAAAAACACTATTTTTTGGTTTTTCCGCGCGCCAAGTGTGAATAAGTAACCGTTCAGGGGCACATCATAAAAAACACGCGAAAGAACTCGCAGAACACAAAGAGCCAATTGCCTTGCGAGCAAGAGAGATGGGCGTTACAGGACTCGAACCTGTGACTTCTTCCTTGTAAGGGAAGCGCTCTAGCCAACTGAGCTAAACGCCCTTTACTGAACCCAGGCCACGGGCCTTGCTGCCCTGTTGCTGGCAGGTTCGGGGGCCGATGGCGATATTCAGGCGGGCATTGTAACGACCAAAGCCCGGCCTGACAACCGTGAATAACACCACGAATGACATTTTTTTGGCAGGGCATGACAATGTGTGCGAGATTAAACCCTGGTCTTACCATTGGGCATCGTGTGCGGGCATAAAACTGGTTGGTTATCCCGGGCAATTTCGGATTTTGGATTTCAGATTTCGGATTAAGCTAGTCCGTGAAACAATCCGAAATCCGCAATCTGAAATCCGAAAATTATACGAGCATTTGATCGTGATTTGTTGATAATCGGTAAGCTGAACCCTACGGGCAAAAGTAAATACAAAATACTCCACGAAATGGTGAGAAAAAATGGCAGGCACTGGACATATCGAAAAAGCGTATTCGTTGGCGGCGGAAAGTTACGCAGCTTGGGGTGTCGATACCGAAGCTGCGGTCGAGAAACTTTCCCAGATCGCAATCTCTCTGCACTGCTGGCAGGGCGACGATGTGGGCGGTTTTGAAACGCCCGATGCCACACTGGCGGGCGGCGGGATACAAGCTACCGGCAACTACCCCGGCAAGGCTCGCACGCCCGATGAGCTGCGGGCGGATATAGAAAAAGCGCTGAGTCTTATCCCAGGCCGACATCGGCTGAACCTCCACGCTATCTATGCCGAAACCGGCGATAAGAAAGTGCAACGCAACGAACTGGCCGCTGAGCATTTTGCAAGCTGGATCGACTGGGCGAAAGTCAACGTCGCAGGCCTGGATTTCAACGGCAGCTTTTTCTCGCATCCCAAAGCTGACAGCGGTTTCACGCTTTCAAGTCGGGACGAGGGCATCAGGAAATTTTGGGTCGAGCATGGTATCGCCTGTCGAAAAATAGCGGAGCAAATGGGCCTGGCGATGGACAGCCCGTGTGTTACGAACGTCTGGGTGCCGGACGGGAGCAAGGATATTCCCATCGACCGCAAGGGCCCACGCGAGATTCTGAAAAAGTCGCTGGACGAGATATTCGCCGAGCCGATCGATCCGAAATTCAACCTCGACGCGGTGGAGTGCAAGCTGTTTGGAATTGGCTCGGAAAGCTATGTCGTCGGGTCGCATGAGTTTTACATGGGGTACGCCCTCGAAAATAAAAAGTTGCTCTGCCTGGACGCAGGCCATTTTCATCCGACGGAAGTTATCTCGGACAAAATTTCATCCGTGCTGACGTATACGGACGAGATTTTGCTGCACGTCAGCCGAGGCGTCCGGTGGGACAGCGACCATGTGGTGATTCTCTCAGATGAGCTTTGCGCGATAGCCCAGGAGCTTGTTCGCGGGGGGTATCTTGGCCGAGTTCATATTGGCTTGGACTTTTTCGACGCCAGCATCAACCGCATCGCAGCCTGGACTATCGGCACGCGTTGCATGATCAAAGCCCTGCTGCTGGCGATGCTCGAGCCTACACAAACTCTCCGCGAGCTGGAAACCTCGGGCGACTTGACAGGCCGACTTGCCATGCTTGAGGAAACCAAAACGCTGCCGCTGGGAGCTGTGTGGGATTATTATTGTCTCAAGAACAACGTCCCAGCTGGGCCTGCCTGGATAGATGAAGTCAGGAATTACGAAAAGGCGACCCTCGCAAGTCGTGCGTAAGATGACAGCGCGGGTCATAGTTTTTTTGTAACCCTTCACGGTTTTCTTCAGCCCGAAGCTTCGGGTCGGGCTTTTCGCCCAAGGGGTTAACGATCTCGCCGCAGCCGGCATTGCTCTGGTTCGCCAAAGCAATGCCACACAAATACATCCCACCATCAATCAGCAGCCAAAAATATAAGATACAAGGGCTAATATACCTTAGCCCAGGGCAACGCCCTGGGTTTCAAGTTCGCTGTCAAGTTCGCCCTGAAAGGGCAGCATAGTGATCTTCTTATGTTGCCCTTTCAGGGCGTTTCTACTTCAAATCACCTCTAACCCAGGGCGTTGCCCTGGGCTAAGTTATCCTGGCCCTTCGGGCCGAAAAACATCAAACACCTTTATTTTGCCATAGCTACTCAAACTTATTGAAAGACTGTGAATAGTTACGTTTTTTTCGGTAAACCGCATGTTTTTACTGCGGTATGGCAGAATATAATCCGTTTCTCTCTAAAAAAAACTTGACTTTTATATGCAATGCGTATACGCTATATGTAATGGAGATTATTCTCCTCTGCGGAAATAGAGCTTCTTTCCGGCAAAAGGCATTTATTTATATTTTTTTTGATATGTTTATTTTTTCAATGTCGCCAGCGGGAAGGAGATACGCATGGCAAGCGGCAAAGTCAAGTGGTTCAACAATTCCAAGGGGTGGGGCTTCATCTCTACCGAGGATGGAGGCGAAGCCTTCGTCCACTACAGTGATGTCGACGGTGATGGGTTCAAGGCGTTGTACGTGGGAGACACGGTAGAGTTCGACGTCTTGGACGGCCCAAAGGGTGCAAAAGCTATCTCGGTCCGAAAGCTCTAAGCCCGCTGGCAGGTCGATTTCAGCTCGCATGAGGTTGGGTCGCGCGTTGCGAAAGGTTGGCGGTTTGCGGTGCGCCTACGGAAAACGCTCGAAGGTGATAGACGTTGCGTCGGTGTCCATTTTCCGACATTGCTCTCTCAGCAGGCCAAGATACGATCCGCTGATGTGCGCCCCCGCGATGCCCAGCAGCTTGCGCGTCCGTTCGATATCAGCCCGCGGGCCTTCGATCTCGACGAAAAAACCCAGCAGGGGCAGTTCGTCCAGTTCGACTCGGCAGGGGCCTAGCGAGTAACTTTCCCGGCGTTTCTGGATGGTGCAGATTCGCTCAAAACCCGCTGAGGCCTGGATAATTTCCGCCATTGCCTCAGCAGAGTCTATCTTGGTTTCGACCTCGCGACGGATTTTCACATCGACATTGGCCTGGACAGGCCCTTTGAATGTGAGCATAGCCTGGCTGTCCGCTTCCAACCCAGCTGGGGTATCCAAAATCTTCAGCCTGCGAATTCTCAACCCGCAGCCAGCCTGGCCAAGGTCGCCCTGAGGGGTGTCATAAAATTGGTCCGTTTGCAAAGCCTTGCCGAGATATTCAGCCCCGGCGGCTTGCAGCGATTCTCGCACCTCAGCCTGGTCGGCTATGCTGTATTTCGCCTCGACTTCGTCCATGCCCTGGATTGTACGCGACGGGCCTGGGTAAAAAACGAAAAAAAGGCTCAGCGATGCCATTTTTTTCCTTGTCAACCACGCTCCCGGGCGGTAGGATACCCGGCTCGTAATTTTTTCGACAAGACAGGCAAAGCTATAAACCATAACGAGGCACGATAGATATGCATTATCCACACAGAATTTCCAAACGTAAGCGGGCTCGCAAAATAGGGTTCCGGGCGAGGATGCGCACCCCGGGCGGCAGGCGGATTATCAACGCCAAACGCCGGGCTGGCAAGCAAGTCCAGGCCGTCTGACCACGCGGGCCTATGGAAAATGGACGCGAGCAAAACGCGGAAGATTTCTATGACGCTATCGCTGAGAAATACGACGGCATGTTTGCCTTCGAATCTCGCCTTGGTCGAGCCCAGCGGTTCCTCGGCAAGCTCCTCGCTCAGGTCGAAACAGCCTCAGCCCTGGACGTAGGCTGCGGCACGGGGGCATACGCCCTGGCGGGGGCAAGGGCTGGGCTGGAAACTACCGGGACAGATATTTCCGAGGCAATGCTGACCCAGGCTCGCAACAACGCTGCCAGACTGGGCATCGACGTGAACTGGCGGCAGGCGGATATGCTCGAACTGCCGCGAATTTTCTCGGGGGCTACTCCCGCTTCGACCAACTTCGATCTGATCCTCTGCATGGGCAACACCCTCCCGCACTTGCTGAGTC